>CANHRI010000012.1 GCA_947463515.1 Flavobacteriaceae bacterium | reverse complement strand
TCGGTACAGTTGGGAGTGTATCCCGATTGACCAAACACGTAGATGGTTTGACTTTGGGTGACCACACTGCCCACAGCAATTTGTCCTCCTGTACCGTTGGGTCCGTTGAAATAGTTCCCTGTAGTTAAAGCCGGTAAAACATAGCTCGAACAAGAAACAACATTGTTCAATTGCGGAACATTATAAATCGTGATTGAAAAACTAGTTTCTGTAAAACAGTTTGGTGTTGTTCCCGTTTCAGCATATACATACAATGTTTGATTTGCAGTGATAACTGTACCTGCGACCACTAAATCTCCTCCTTTGTTAGGTTGCGTGTAATAGTTTCCTGCGGAAAGCGTCGGTAACGTATAGGATTCACAAACATAAACGGATGGAATAGCTGGGATAACAGGGGTTTGATTCACCGTAACAACAAAACTACTTTCATTGGAACAATTGATGCGTTCTCCGGATTCTACATAGATATAAATCGTTTGAGAGCTAGTGATTGTAGTTCCAGGAGCCAACTCTTGACCTGTACCGTGTTGTCCCCCTGTTTGGGTAAAATATTTATTGTTTCCAGGTAACGCTGGAAGTACATAGGCATCACAAACGGTAACATCATTTAGCTCATGGGCATCAATAGTGAAGATGTTGATAGTGAAGCTTGTTTCACTCGTACATCCGTTACTTTCTGCAAAAATGAATAAGGTTTGCGTTGTTTGGACAACATCACCGCCTTGTAATTGTGTTCCAGTTCCATTTGGACCTGTGAAGTAATTTCCATGTTCCAAATTGGTAAGCACATAGGCATGACATGCATCAATATCAGAACGCGAGTCAACTTCTGGGAATGGATTAATAGTCACAGGGAAGCTTACGTCATTTACACATCCTCCTTCACCATCAAGGTAAATATACATGGTGCGACTAGTAGTTACTAAATCTCCGGCAAACATGATGTCTCCTGTTCCGCCTGGTCCAGTAAAGTAGTTCCCGTAAGGAAGTTGAGGTAATTCATAGCTACCACAACCTACCGTATTTTGTGGAGGATTTAATGGTGGTAAACTGATGGAAATTGTAAAATTATAATTGTCTGTACAGTTCGGTTGATTTTGGGTCACCGCATATACATAAATGGTTTGTGTGGTATTAATCACTGTTCCCACCGGAATTTGTGTTCCCGTACCCATTGGACCTGTATAGTAATTTCCAGCGTCTAAAGCAGGTAACGTGAAAGAAACACACTCATTAACAGAAGTAGGGAAGTTCATACCGATAACAACTTGGAAAGAAGACTGACTTGTACAGGTACCATTGGTTGCATAGATAAATACCATTTGTGTACTTGTAAGTACCGTTCCAGGCGCTAATTGCGTTCCTTGTCCGCCTGGTTCGGTGAAGTAAGCACCAAATGACAAAGAAGGCAAGGTATACGACGTACAATCATAGACGTTATCCATCGTTGGCACATCACCAAAAGGAATAATGGTGACATTAAATGGCATATCAATTTGACAAAACGGCGGTTCAGGTGAAATAAAATAGTAGTAAATAGTTTGGGATGTTGTAATTATCGTTCCTCCAGGCAGTAAGGTTCCTCCACCATTGGGTGCTGTGTGATAATTACCACGTACCAAAGCTGGCAAAGTATAACTATTACAATGTTCCTCATCAGGAATTGATTCATCGGGACGTAGGATTGTAATCGTGAAAAAGGTTTGATTCGGACATAATGGTGGTGTAGGATTACTGTTGAAAATGTAAATAGTGGAGTTTTGAGTAATCACATCGCCAGGAAATAATTGTGTTCCCTGTCCATTGGCTTCTGTAAAATATTGACCGTTGGTTAAAGCTGGAAGTGTGTAATCATCACACGTAATCACATCTTCAAAATCATCTACAGGAGGAATAGGTAATACCACCATGTTTACGGATACTATAGCAAAACACGTTGGGTCGGTAAATACGAATACACGAACATAGCAAGTTCCTCCCAACGAACTGATGACACCATTAGCAACAATATTGGTGTTGTTGGTAGCATCAGTTAAGGTTTGGTATACACCAACACCATAAATATTTGGATTTTGACCTCCCAATACTTGGCTAGAAACCGCCTGACGGATGTTAAAATTTACTGGACTCCCATTGGGACGCGCACACATTTGTACGGTATTCGGAGTATTTGCTACAGGAGGTGCTGTTAAAAGCAATTGGAATGATTTTACCATGCCACAACCGGTAACTGGACTTGTTACACGTACAAAAACCGTTTCATTACCAGCACTAACATAACTTGGGCCAATGGGATTGACATTGTTTTGCGCATCAGCTTGTGTTGCAAAATAAGCTACGGTATGTCCGGGTGCAATACCATTGGTAACTTGACCTGTATTGTAATTTAAATTAAAGGTGTAAGGGCTATTTCCGGTATTGCACTTATATAAGTTGACCGGATTGGGGAAAACAAAGTTGGCATGATATTCAACCGTTATCTCATCCGTAACTTCTTGGCATGGAAAGGCAATATTAGTATAGGTAAGCGCATACGTACCAGGTTGTGTCACGGTTAAATTAGGACCTGTTTGTCCTGCGATTACAACACCATTACGACGCCATTGAAACGTGTATTGAGCTGGATTAAGTCCTGAGGCAATCACACTTGATCCTCCTTGACAAACTGCAGTGCCACTGGCAACAGTTCGGTTAGGGCCCAATACATCTTGTCCGATATTAAAACTATTAGAGGCGATAAAAATAGCTGAATCCGAATTGAAATCACCACGGTCGGCGATGACCAATTTGATTCGGTAATTACGTCCTGGGACTAAAGTAGCCGCTGCATTCAACACGGTAGTCTGACCGTTGTAGTTTATTGGAGCCGAAGCTGCATTGTTTCCGCCATTAAAACGACCAAAATATTGCTCATTTACTGAAGGACACCCCGAATTGTAAAGAAAGTCGCGAATGGTTACTACCGAAATAGGCGTATTGGTGTTTGGTACCACCGCCAAATTCTGTGTAGTACCAGTACTTAAATCCGTCAACAAAAACGCAAAGGCATCCGAAAATTGACACTGGAAATTACCATATTCTTCAGAAGCAAATAAGAAATCAAAATCGAAATATGGCGATAAGGCCGAAAACTCGAATTCCAAAACCGTGGCATTAGTGGAATTCATCGAAATCCCAGAAGCAGCCAATATAGCTTCCAAGTCAGAGTCTCCCGTCCAAGCAACATTTCCTGAGTTCAATAAAACAGTATTTGGTCCTGCTGCTTCAACAGCACTACCCGTTGATAAGACAATACCGCTTTGCATTGGGAAATTTGGATTCGTATTCACAAAATATCCAATACCATTAACGGTTCCAAAATTGGAACCCGTTCGCCAGGATATATTCTGTGTTGAAATACAAGGAGAATTGATCAAAATGTTATTGACCAATTGCGGTACGGTATACGTACTCGCATCAACAGTGATAGGCTGTGATAAGCCTGTGACACTGATGCACAGTAGCAAAAGGGTTAGTAGTTTTTTCATAGGGGCTTGATTTTGACACAACAAATATGCATTATAAAATCGATTAAAAACAAATAAAATCGATGAAGTGTATAAAATAATGTATATTGTAAGAAAAAGATTATATATAATGAATTTTTCTACAACATAGCATTCGTAAGTATTGGATTACAATTACTATTCTTTTTATGTGGTATATTTGCCACCAAAAAAATACCAATGACGATTCAACATCTTTTAACCGTTCCCATTCAAAAGGCCTTAGCGCTTCATTTTGACGTAACCCCTGAGAAAATTGAATTTCAGGACACGCGCAAAGAGTTTGAAGGAGACATTACCGTTGTTATTTTTCCTTTTTTAAAACGAATCAAGGGCAATCCCGTTCAAATCGGTACCCTTTTGGGTGAGTACTTGGTAGCCAATACGAAAGAGGTAACGGCTTTTAATGTGGTTTCCGGTTTTTTGAATTTGTCCATTGCCGATTCGTTTTATGTCCAATCCTTTCAAGAAATACGTCAAGACGCTACTTTTGGTTTTTCTACCCTAAAAGATGCTGAAGCCGTGATGGTCGAATATTCTTCTCCCAACACCAATAAACCCTTGCACCTCGGCCATATTCGTAATAATTTATTAGGTTATGCGGTGGCTGAAATTTTGAAAGCTTCGGGAAAAAAAGTTTACAAAACCCAAATTATCAACGATCGTGGTATCCACATTTGTAAGTCGATGGTTGCTTGGCAAAAATTTGGAAACGGCGAAACACCAGAATCAAATGGAATTAAAGGCGATAAGCTCGTGGGCAACTTTTATGTCGCTTTCGATAAAGCGTATAAATCGGAAATTGAAAAGGCAGTGGCTCAAGGTATTTCTGAAGATGAAGCCAAAAAAACAGCACCCATCTTACTAGAAGCCCAAGAAATGTTGCGTCAATGGGAAGCCGGTAATACCGAAGTAGTAGCACTTTGGAAAACCATGAATCAATGGGTTTATGACGGTTTTAATACAACGTATACCAATTTAGGAGTTGATTTTGATAGTTATTACTACGAAAGCAATACCTACCTGCTCGGTAAAGAAGTGGTGCAATTAGGTTTGGACAAAGGTATCTTCGAACGCGATCCCGATGGCTCCGTTTGGATTGATTTGACCGCCGATGGCCTGGATCGAAAGATTGTTTTGCGCTCTGATGGTACTGCCGTATACATGACACAGGATATAGGAACGGCTATTCAACGGGTGAAGGATTATCCCGATGTGAAAGGTATGGTCTACACCGTCGGGAATGAACAAGATTATCATTTTAAAGTGTTATTCTTAATCCTCAAAAAATTAGGCTTCGCCTGGGCTGAGCACTTGTATCATTTGTCGTACGGGATGGTGGAATTACCTTCAGGCAAAATGAAATCCCGCGAGGGAACCGTAGTTGACGCCGATGATTTGATGCACGATATGACCCAAACTGCAGGAAATATTGCCGCTGAGTTAGGGAAACTAGACGGATATTCTGAAGCAGAAAAGCAGGAATTATATCGTATCATCGGATTAGGGGCTTTGAAATATTACATTTTAAAAGTCGATCCAAAAAAGCAAATACTATTCAATCCTGAAGAATCGGTTGATTTTAATGGAAATACGGGACCCTTTATTCAGTATACCTATGCCCGAATTCAGTCGATTTTACGAAAAGCCGATTTTGAGTATCAAAACCCGGTTCTCGTTGCATTGCATCCCAAAGAAAAAGCGTTGTTAAAGCAACTCTTTCAATTCCCAGCTGTCATTCAAGACGCTGCACGTAACCACAGTCCCGCCTTGATTGCCAATTATACTTATGAATTGGTCAAAGAATACAATTCGTTTTATCAATCGGTATCTATTTTGGGAGAAGAAGATGAGGATAAAAAAGTGTTTCGTGTACAAGTCTCAGCAAAAGTCGCCGAAACGATTCATAAAGCTTTCGGACTCCTTGGAATTCAAGTTCCTGAACGTATGTAAAAAAAAGAAATCCGATTCATTTCGGATTTTTTTATAGCGAATAGCGAACAAAAATATTGAGCGTTCGTGCCAAAGAAAAGGTGTCAATTTGCTCCAAAGTTTGCGCATTGGTATTGATCCTGAAAAATTGGTTGATACGATTTTGTGTATTGGTCAAGTTAATCACCGAAGCACCCAAGGTTAGAGTATGTTTTTGAAGGGTAAAGGCATAACTTCCCGAAGCATTTAGCTGGAAAAACTCAGGCAAGCGATCACTATTGGGCGATTGATAATTGACAAAACTATTTCCTGCTTGGGGATCAAACAAAATGGCGGGTTCGCTCGGTAAAGTAGTCGGACGACCGCTAAACCATTTTCCTCCCAACGTGATTTTGAGCGCCTTGTTTACATACCCAATACCTGAAGCGATATGGTGTCGAATTTCATTGTTGTTGGGAAACTCACTCTCGGGACGTAATCCTTTGAAAGTGTAGGTGTTGTAATTATAACTGTAGGTGATCCAACTCACCCATTTTTCCCATTTTTTTTGTAAAAGGATTTCTGCCCCATACACCAAAAAATCGCCATTGAAGTCCAAATTTTCATATTGATTTTGAAAATCTTGACTACGGCCAGTAATGCCCGTTACTTTTTTGGCAAAAAGTTCAGTACCCCAAAGCCATCCGTTGCTTTTAAAGGTAATTCCCGTAGACAGTTGTCGGCTCTTTAAAATCGGGCGATCCTCGTTATTACTGAAAATCCAACGCCTGCGTTCAATCCCCAAAAAGTCTTGTTGTCGGTCGACAATCTTACTTACGGTTTGACTTTTCATTTCCCCCGCCCATTCCCACTCCCAAGCGGGATGAAATTGCCAAGTCGCCGTAAATCGTGGTTCGGTGAGCCAAATGCCCCAGCGTTCATAATAGTTTTGTCGAAGGCCCCCACTAAACTTAAATGCGTTTCGTTGCCAATTAACATTCGCAACCAATGCATGATTTTGCAATACATTCACTTCATTGCGATCCACAAATGGACTGTTTACACGGGTGATGTTTTGATTGCTTATCGCATCCCATTGGTAGCCTGCTTCCAAAGTAATTTCGGGTGTCCACGTATAAGTTTGACGCCATTCGAGACCCAAGTGGTTGATGTCGTTTCGTATAAATGTGGTTTGATTAGAAAAAAGGGCTTCATTGGAGGCATAGAGTTCATGTCGGGTAAAAAAGGCTTTAAACGCACTATTTGTTTTGGTATTCCATGCAATAGTTCCATTGATCACACCTCCAAAAGTTTCTTGATCCAACCCATTTTCTTTTTCAATAAGTAACGTGTTTTCTTGACGTGATTGTTTGAAATTAAGTTGATTGGAAATGGTCAGAAAATCAAAGGTTAAGCTAGTTTTAGAACCGATTTTTTGCGCATATTGCCCCGTGAAATCATAAAAGTAAAAATTGGATTCCGTATTGTAATTTGTAGTTGCAGCTTGACCTAAATCGGTCACAACGGTATTTTGAAACACCCTATCGAAGTAATTTTGATACGTTGGAGTATTCAACACATCGGTAATCGCTCGACGCGCACTCAAGGCCAAACGTGCATTTTTAGAAAATCGATGGCGAAACGTAGCATCGGCATTAATGAGGTTGAGTCCCAATTCCAAAGGAGGTGATTTCTCTGTATCATCCAAGGTAGAAAGGCAAACTACTCCCGAGACACTCTCGCCCAAAAACGGAGAGGTTCCATTTTTAATTATATTGATTTTGTGGGTTAAATTGGGATTTATAGCCGAGAGTAAGCCAAAAAAATGACTCACTTGATACAACCGCATCCCATTCCACTGAAACAATATTTGCTCTTGGGTTCCCCCGCGAATCGTCAAGTTGGAAAGTGTTTCATCGGCGCTAATTACTCCCGGAATTTGTTTGATTGACTCAAATACATCGGCCTCGGTAAGTCCAGGTAAGAGTCCAAACTGTTTCGGCTTTATTTCGTACCCCATATCCCATTTTTTAGTCACCCCTTTAGTGAAATAAAATTGAGTAGCTACCTCTTGCAATTGAGTGGGTTTCACATTGAGGTAAAAAACGGAGCCATTGATTTTATTCAAATCGGTTAATCGAACGGCAGCATGATTCAAATGTTCAATAGTGATCGCGGTGATTTGTTTCTCTGTCGAAAAGACATACCCTTGTTCATCGGAGTAGACAACAGTTTCGCTCGGAAAAACCGTAATGCGCGCATTTTCAATAGGTTTCTTCCATTCGTTATCCTTTAAAAACAATTGAAATCTAACTTTTTTTTGTGGATTGTCCGATACTGAAATGTAACGGTTGTTTACCTTGGTAAAAGCCAAAAGGGTTTGCCGTGTGATCCCTACGAGTTTGGCATCTAGTGAATAGGAAGCAGGAGGAGGTAGTACTTTTAGTGGGTTGATTTCACTTTCGATGTAGCTGAATTCAACACGGTGCTGTTGTTCGATATCTTTTAATACAGTTGCCAAATAAACCGGATCTCCTGACTGAGCAAAAGTGCTCAAACAGGAGATATAGCAAAGTAACAAACATGAAAAGTATCGTAATCGCATCAAGGAGTAGCGTCTAAGGAATAGGTACGGTCATTGATTTTGACCACTTTGAAATGATAAGAATGGGCCAACAATTGTATGGCAGCTTCCGAACTATCACCCGGTAACTTTCCGGTAAATAATTCGTTTTTCGGGAACGCCGGTGCTTTGATTGTAATGTCAAAGTGGCGCTCTAGTTCTGCCAGAACATCTTGTGGTTTCTCTTTTTCAAAGGCTAATTCCTTAGCAATCCAAGCGGGTTGCAGTGCATCTGTAGTGTGGAAAAATAAGCGCTTTTGTTGGTCATAAGCCAATGTTTTTCCGGGTGTAAGTATAATTTTTTCGGAGGCGGTAGCCACTTGAACTTTTCCTTCAAAGCAGGTTACTTCCAACCGATTCCCTCTCACTTTTACATTAAATTGCGTACCCAAAACCGATACGTTTCCTTCCGAAGTTTTTACATCAAATCGCGCGCCTTTAGCGACTTTAAAGTACGCTTCGCCTTGAAGTGAAACGTGACGATTGGAATCCCAATTCCATGATTTGTAGGTCAGTTCAGAACCGGCATGTAATTGCACTTCAGAATCATCGGGTAATTGAAAAGAGAGGCTTTCCCCCGATGTGGTTATTTCACTTTCCGTGCGGGTTATCGTATATCCCATGCCTAAACCAAGGAATACAAGTAGTAAAGCGGCCCATTGAAGTGTTTGTTTTATGAACAAACGACGAACTTTTCCGCTTTGACGTTGCTTGTTTTGAATGCGAAGCAAAAGCGCATTTTCTTCAAATTCAGGGGTACGCAAGGCTGCGGTGTAGGATTTGATTTTTTCCATCACAGCATAATCCGGATCTTGGCGCAATTGCTCCAGTTCCGCATCAGAAACTTGGTCGTCCAACCAAGCTGCCCATTGATATTTTTCTTCTTCTTCTTTCATAATCATTCAAGGATAAAACCGTTATCGTTGTAAAAACCCTACCTAAAATTTGAAATTTTTTTTCGTAATTCTTCTAAGGCTAAATGAATTCGTTTTTCGACAGCTTTAACACTGATATTTAATTCTTCTGCAATTTCGTGGTATTTTTTTCCATCAATTCGATGCATTAAAAAAGCTACCCGTTGTGTTTCGTTTAAATTTTCTATAGCGGATAATAGTCGGGTTTTAAATTCTTCTTCCTCCAATAAATATTGTGGAGATTCGGAAGTAGCTGAGGAGACATTTGCTTTTTGTGCGTAAGTTAGTACAACTTTCTGGTGTGCAATTTGATTTAAATTCAAATTATTGGCCACCGTATACAAAAATGATTTTGCTTTTTCTGGAGTAACTTGCCCACAGTTTTGCCACAATTTAATAAAAGCTTCTTGGGTACAATCTTCCGCTTGCTCGGTATTCCCAAATTTATAAAGCAGGAAATTGCGCAAGGCCTTGACATGTGCACGGTAAAATCGTTCGAAAAGGGACTCGTTACATAGGTTGGCATCCTCCATGAGAAAAAACTATTTGCGGTTAAAAGTAAAAAAATAAATTTTAGGTAGGGAAAATGCATTTATATTTGTTATACCCTAAATTAATTTCATGTTTAAAAAATTATTTTTTTTGGGAATTGTACTGACAATGATGAGTTGTGAAAAGGAATCGTTGACCGAAACGACGTCCAATTCCAACTTAACTCAATCATCCTTATTGACAGGGTTGTTGCAAAGAATCGCTCAAAATCCAACAGCGTTTGATAATGTTTTAGACGGTTGTAGTGGATTTAGTGTTCAATTGCCTGTGACGGTCACTGTAAATGGAACTACTGTAACGGTAGCATCAGAAATTGATTTTCAGACGATTCAAAATCTAAAGAATGCTAGTCCCAACGATAGTGACGAGGTTATTTTTACGTATCCTATTCAACTTCGATTAAAAAACCACCAACTGGTATCCGTGAGCAGTTACAATCAGTTTGAAGACTTGTATGAAGATTATAGCTTAGATGATTTAACGGAAATTCGATGTGTGAACATGCAGTTTCCAATTACCATCAATACCTATAATACTTCCAACCAACAAACCCAAGCCTATACTTTGACCAATGATGTTTCTTTGTATCAGTTCTTGGCAAGTTTGACGGCCAACCTTCAATACAGCTTGAGCTATCCTATTATAGTCACCGATGCGAACAACAATCCACAAACGATAACCTCAAATATTGGATTTGAATCGGTAATCGATGCTAATCTTTCGCAATGCGATGCTCCTGTTGGCAATTCGCCCCTATCATTTACCACCATACTTACCGATAATATTTGGTATGTCTCGAGTTATATAGATGATGACGGTGACGATGAAACGGATGATTTTGAGGAATTTACATTTGATTTTCTCAGTAATTTCGACATTCAAGTTTTTGAAGGGAGTTTGTTTGCTAATGGTTCGTGGAATTATTACACAGCAGGGAATACCCAAAAATTAAACCTCAATTTTAGCAATGCTAATTTGTTGGATTTAGATCAAGATTGGACGATTGTGGAATATACAAGTGCCGTGATTCGACTTCGATATATTGACAGTGACAATGACGTAGAATATCTTGTTTTGCGCAAGCTGTAACCCTTCAAAAAACACCTTAGTAAGCCTGAAATTGTTCAGGCTTTTTTTTTGGTAAATAGGCTAAATCTCTTTTGTTATAGGCGGCTCAAATTTTTTAGAATAAATAAGTGTTAAAAAAATATTTTTTTGGTAGGGTAAATTAGGAATCATTTGTTTTAGTAATAAATCGAATAACTCCTAAAAAAATACTCTTATGAAAACAAGATTTTATGCTTTCTTCGCAATTTTAGTTTTAGTATTACTTGCTTCTTGTAGTAATGATAATGAAGGCAAAAGTGACAATCTAGTCCTTAAAGCACGCAGTATTTACAACCAAGGAAAGGTAACTGCGGCAAGTCCAAATGCGGTAGTGAGTCTTACTTCGTTTACCTTCAATTTTAAGGAAATCGAATTTGAATTTGCTGAGAATTCATCCAACGATGATGATGGTTTTTTTGATAGTGATGATGAAATCGAATTGAATGGACCATTTGTAGTAAATGTTTTAAATAATACGATTGATATTGCGGCCTTAAATGTTCCTGCAGGTGTTTATGAAGAAGTAGAATTCACTATGAGTCGCAACAAACAAGTCAACAGTCCTATGTACAATAAATCAGTGCAAATTGAAGGAACAATCAACGGAACTCCCTTTGTTTTCTGGCATAACATTGAAGAAGATTTTGAGATTGACTATGAAGATGCCGCGCAAAACTTGATCATCGACAATACCACTTCTACCTTATACCTCAATTTTGACCTTAATGCGGTAGTCAATAGTATCGACTTTAGTGTCGCGACCGATAACGATGGTGATGGGGTTATCGAAATTAATCCCAACGATCAAGATGGCAATCAAAGCTTGGCCAATTTGATCAAAGATCGTATCAAAGATACCATCGAATTAGACGACTAGATTGTTGTCTACCAAAAAGCAAACCTAACTATAAATAGATATGAAAAAACTAAAAATCCTTATGCTACTGTACCTCGTTTTTCTGGTCAATGTAGCCTCCATGTGTAGTAATGATGATGATAATTCATCTTCATCAGTCAATCAAACGACGGTAGTCAACACTGTCTCATCAGGTACATGGCGCATCACCTTGTATAACGATTCGGGTACCATCAAAACCAATCAATTTACAGGATACAATTTTACATTCGGTCCTTCTAATGTATTGACGGCGACGAATGGAACACAAACGTATACAGGGGTTTGGTCGGTGACCGATTCCAACAGTAATGATGATAGTTTAGATGATTTGGATTTTAATATTGCATTCACGGCTCCAGCTAATTTCTTGGAACTCACCGATGATTGGGATATTCAATCCCGAACCGATACCAAAATTGAGCTTATCGATGTCAGCGGCGGTAACGGAGGAACCGATTATCTAACCTTTGAAAAAAATTAAGTAGATTACCTACTAATGTGTGTTTTTGTTAGAAACCACTCTCTTCTTTGAGGGTGGTTTTTTGTTTGTTTTCAGCTTGAATGGCATAGGGTTAATTTGTATCTTTGCCATCATTTTTTTAGCAGCAAACTATGTTTCAAAATTTAAGCGACAAACTCGATAAAGCCTTTCATATTTTAAAAGGACACGGTAAAATTACCGAGATCAACGTAGCCGAAACGCTCAAGGAAGTTCGACGCGCACTCCTTGATGCCGACGTGAACTTTAAGATTGCCAAAGATTTTACCACCCGAGTCAAAGAAAAAGCATTGGGACAAGACGTATTAACTACCCTTCAGCCGGGACAGTTAATGGTTAAAATTGTAAAAGATGAATTAACCGAATTGATGGGCGGTGAGGCTACTGGGATTAATTTAACAGGGGCTCCAACCGTGATTTTAATGTCGGGTTTACAAGGGTCGGGAAAAACCACCTTCTCTGGTAAATTGGCCCATTATTTAAAAACCAAGAAAAACAAGAAACCTTTATTGGTTGCCTGTGATATTTACCGACCCGCAGCGATCAATCAGTTGCATGTGGTAGGGGAACAAATTGGGGTTGAAGTATATTCCGAACCCGAGAATAAAAACCCTGTAGATATTGCTCAAAAAGCCATTCAACACGCCAAATCCAATGGCTACAACGTAGTTATCGTCGATACGGCCGGTCGTTTGGCCATTGATGAGCAAATGATGAATGAGATTGCGCAAGTGCATCAAGCCATCAAACCCCAAGAGACTCTTTTCGTTGTTGATGCGATGACAGGACAAGATGCGGTGAATACGGCCAAAGCCTTCAATGATCGTTTAGATTTTGATGGTGTAATCTTGACCAAACTCGATGGCGATACCCGTGGTGGTGCGGCATTAACGATTAAATCGGTAGTCAACAAACCCATCAAGTTTATCGGTACAGGAGAAAAAATGGAAGCACTTGATGTGTTCTATCCTTCGCGTATGGCCGATCGTATTCTGGGAATGGGGGACGTAGTCTCCTTGGTAGAACGCGCCCAAGAACAATACAACGAGGAAGAGGCTCGAAAACTCCAAAAGAAAATTGCCAAAAACGAATTTGGTTTTGACGATTTCTTGGCACAAATTCAACAGATCAAGAAAATGGGAAGCATGAAAGATTTGGTCGGAATGATTCCGGGTGCTGGTAAAGCCATGAAAGATGTTGAAATTGAAGATGATGCTTTCAAACATATCGAAGCTATCATTTATTCGATGACGCCAAAAGAACGCAGCAAGCCCGCGATCATCGATATGAAACGCAAGACACGTATCGCTAAAGGGGCAGGACGAAAAGTAGAGGAGGTAAATCAATTGCTCAAACAGTTTGAACAAATGAGTAAAATGATGAAAATGATGCAAGGTCCCGGAGGGAAAAATCTCATGAGAATGATGGGAGGGATGAAAGGAATGCCCGGAATGCCTGGCGGCGGAATGCGATAAATCATAGGAAGGGTTTGGAGTTCGGAAACGAAACCAAGCCCTTTGTCTTTATAACCAATACGAACTACTACTAAACCACAACACACATGATTATTTTAGACGGAAAAAAAGTTTCTGAAGACATTAAAAATGAAATCACTGCCGAAGTACAAAAGATGCGGGACAACAACGAAAAAGTACCCCATTTGGCGGCGATCATCGTTGGGAATGATGGCGCTAGTTTAACCTATGTCAATAGCAAAGTCAAGGCTTGTGAGCGCGTTGGATTTGAATCCACCCTCATTCGTATGCCGAGTACAACGTCTGAAACCGAGTTGCTAAAAAAAATCAAAGAGCTGAATGAAGACGATGCTATCGACGGATTTATCGTGCAATTGCCATTGCCCAAACAAATTGATACACAACATATTTTGATGTCTATCGATCCCAGTAAAGACGTTGATGGTTTCCACCCCGAGAACTTTGGTAAAATGGCCCTAGACATGACCACCTTCATACCCGCTACACCCTATGGAATCTTGGAATTGTTAGAACGTTACGACGTGCAAACCAAAGGGAAGCATACGGTAGTTATCGGACGAAGTCATATCGTAGGGCGCCCCATGAGTATTTTGATGGGACGTAACCATTTTCCTGGCAATTCTACTGTAACACTGACCCATAGCCACACTAAAAATATCAGTCAAATTACCACGCAAGCGGATATCATCATAACGGCATTGGGTGTGCCTAATTTTCTTAAAGCCGAAATGGTCAAGGATGATGTGGTAGTGATTGACGTGGGAATCACCCGAATTCCTGATGAATCTACACCCAAAGGGTATCGCATTGTAGGTGATGTCGATTTTGAAAACGTTTCCAAAAAAGCCTCTTATATCACTCCTGTCCCCGGTGGCGTAGGTCCGATGACCATTGCCATGTTGTTAAAAAATACATTGTTGGCACGAGAACAAAAACGCATGAAATTAGCCTAATGATTCGACCCGCTACGCCCGATGATTGTATTGTAATTCAGACGTTAGCACACGAAATCTGGTCAGAAGCGTATGCCTCCATTTTATCGCCAGCCCAACTCTCGTATATGTTGGAGGCGTTTTATACGCTTGAAGTCTTACAACGGCAAATGGAAGCTGGACAACAGTTTCTAATTCTAGAAGATGATAATGTTGCCCAGGGATTTGCAGCGTATCAACTGGATTATACGCCTGGAGTCACCCAATTGCATAAATTATATGTTCGTACCACTCAACATCATAAAGGGTGGGGTAATAGCTTTTTGGAAACCATCGAACAACGTGCGGTCAAGGCAGAGCAACATACGTTACGACTCAATGTCAACCGTTTTAACAACGCGCAATTTTTTTACCAAAAAAAAGGATTTCAAATCGTTGAAACGATAGATATTCCTATTGGCGAAGGATATTGGATGGAGGATTTTATTATGGAAAAAAACTAGTGTAGTTAGTCGATCTTGCAAAAACGCACCGTTGCTGTAGTTTCTCCTTCCAAACGCAATAAGTACGTTCCATTGACGAGTGAAGTCGTATCAATTTCACGATTCACTACAGGAAGTATTGCCAATTGGCGTCCCGTAAAATCAAAAACAGTTGCTGTAGTATACTGGTCGTCATTTAAAAACAATAACCCCTTCGTTGGATTCGGATATAGGGTTAGCGAAGGATTCAATGAAGTAGGAAGACTCAATGCTTGTACTGTAGTCGTGTAGGTATTTGTAATAATAGGCGCATTGTAATCAAAATGAATCGCAGCGGTATTACTAAATACATCACCCAAATTAAGGGTAGGTTGGGTTTTGATTTTAAATAAAACGTAGCCATCATTCGAGGCATCATCAAAAGGTAAATTGATGTTTTCAAATATAAAATCAACCGTCTGATTCGGATACACACGCATTTCATAAGGATGGCTCGCATCAAGAGCAACAATACTGCTCATATTCAATTTTGAGGCATCAATCACATCATGAATGACAACATTTCGTGCATTAGCCGTTCCCAAATTTTCAAACCGAATCAAATAGTGAATGTAATCTCCAACTTTATCGGGTGTAATGGTTGTTCCCTCCAAACATATTTTATTGTTAGGGTCCATGGAGTTCACAACAGTCTGCTTTAAGGTAAACGTATTGTCCAAGGGCGCTACATCGGTGAAGCCGCTAACATGCGCTGTAAACTCCATCACATCACCCGAAAGTAGCGGCGGATTATCCAATGGAGAATGCAGTGCAAGGGTAACGGTATAACTCAAACTTGTTCCCGGCGCAATGGCATCAAACGACCATTGAAGTTGGCCATTTACTTCGGTGTTGGCTACAGGAAAACTTGAAATTACCTGACTAACATTTGCATCATAATTCCAAACGACCATACCCGAAACAGCGGTAGTCCCTTTGTTTTTACACGTAATCTTATACCGACTCGAATAGCCTGCAAAAGCCTCCTCCAAAGGGGTGATGAACACCTCCATATCGGCATGATTGCCGTTGGGAGTCACACAAAAATCAGTAGTGAAAGGGGAAACGTTAGCAGGAAAATGAACTTGTACACTTGTTGGATTCACCGAAAAATAATTGGGATTTTCCAACACAGGGGCGCACGAATAACTCCCCGCAACTAGGCCAATGTTGTAGCTTCCCGTTGCGGAAGGCTGTACCCATTGCGTGCTACCCGATGAGGTGATTGCTATTTTGTAATTGGTAAAGGGAGCATCTGTATTTTGACATCCATCATTTTGCGTGTCCAATCGCAACGTGCCTTTCAAGGCATACGACATTCCACCGGGAATAAACGTACAATAACTGTTCACTTCACAGCTTGTACTGCCGGAGTTGAGGGCCACTTGATACAGCACGGAGGCGCGTTCCAAAGCAGATTCGTCAGTACAAATGTAGTGTAACTGAGGCGTGTTGCTCAAATTCAAACCACTTTCAAAACTGCCATTTTTCAAATTAACTTGGCCAAGTAAGAGGTTGTCACTCACGTCCAAAAACACCAAATTGCGATACGTAGACACGTCCAAATTCGTTAAAAAAGTATGCGATAACGTCAAATGCGAAAGTGAAGTAGCCCCGTTTAAAGACAGCGAAGTCAGCGGGTTGTTCCGTAAATTCACCAAGGAGAGTGCCGCCAATCCATAGCCAGAAACTTCGGTGAGTTGATTGTACGAAGCGTCCAAAAATACAAGAGGGGCATTGGGGGCCAACGACAACAACTGCAACTGGGTATTACGACAATCCAACCATTGCAGGTGTAGCGCCGAGGCTAACGATAAATTTTCTAGGGGATTGTTACGGCATCCCAATTGGGTGAGTAAGCTCATTGACGCTTCCGGTAAGGAAGTAATGGCATTGTCTTGGCAGAATAAAACCCGCAGTTGAATGAAGGATTCCAATCCCTCTAGCGAAATAATTTTTGTCGATGATGGGCTATTGGTATTGTTTATATCCAACTGAAACACGTCCGCGGCTTCATTGACTTCAATGGCGCCATTGTGGTTGGTGTCAATGGCTATAGCAACGCCGTTTTGATTTCTTGCGATGCTGTTTTGAGGTGAAGCTTGTAGTAATTTGGACTTGAAATTGACATCAGGAATAACTAGGGTCTGTGCCCAGACCACTACAGGAAGCAGTGTTAGAAAAGCAAGTAATGCTCTTTTCATCTGTAATAAAGGGTGTTATTCTTGATTCGACGTATTTCAAAAGTAGTATTTATTTTTCAATTATACATTTATTTCGTTAAAAACGAAGGGACTAATTGGTGTAATTCCTGATTTTTCGCCAAAATAATAAACCCCGAAAGGATCGGGGTTCACATTACACTGCAATTTATAAAGGTTGGATAAGGAACTATAATTAACCGATTCGGGTCCAGCCGCCCCCGCTTTCCTCAGCGAAGGAGACAAAATGTACGCGCAGTTGCGACTAAACCAAAGGTGAATCAGTAGTCAGAACAATACAATACGTTGCTTTCATGTTTGTTTTGTATCGTTTTTCTAAAGGCGAATAAATAGATGAATAACACAGTACGAATGTACATAAAAGAAATGCTACACCAAGCGCTACTGAGTACACACCCCAAACCCCCGATTAAAAACCCCTTTTCCACGAGGATTGCATTTCTAAAACTCATAACTCATAACTCATAATTTATAATTCATAATTTATAATTCATAATTTATAATTACGATAGCGTGCCCCTCCAGGTCGGGTCATCCACTACAAGTCCGTTGCTTTCGTTCCTCAGCATCCGGGCTTTTCGCTACTACCCCTCACGCGGGCTTGCGTCTTTCATTTTCCGTTTTTGCTTCGGTAGGGATTTTTCCAATATCGCAGATATTCAATCGGTGCCCGCATAGAAAAGCATCAATAGCTATTTCGAATGAGTTGTAGTATATTTATTTTGAGCAATACTAAATGCCATTATAATCTTTTTCATGGATAGTATATACGCAATAGGGGTGTATTTTAGCAATTAGCCATTAGAAGTCAGTGTTCAGTCAACAGTGTTCAGCCATTAGCTTTCTCACTTCCCAAAGTAAGTCTTTGCTCTTGTTTCTTTTCTCTTTCTTCTATGTATCTCACGCATTGCATTCCCGCCCAATTCAATAAAACTATTCAACAAATAAGAAGGAACTTCCCTTTCAGCAAGCCCATAACTCATAATTCATAACTCATAATTCATATCTCAAAACCCTTCAGCTGTTTTACTGGAATCCGCGAGCAGGGTATTTAGTTGTGCCATTTCTTTTGCGGTAAGGGGGCGGTATTTTCCAATGGGAACATCGAGCGAGATGTTCATGATTCGAATCCGCTTTAGGGCCGTCACTTCATAGCCTAGGTAGGAACACATGCGTCGAATTTGTCGGTTTAGCCCCTGTGTTAGCGTGATGCGAAATACATTCCGACTTATCGCTTCCACCGGACAGGGCCGCGTGACCGTATCCAATATAGGAACGCCTTTGCGCATCCGTTCGATAAAGCGATCGGTCAACGGTTTATCTACGGTTACAATGTACTCTTTCTCGTGATTGTTCCGCGCCCGAAGAATTTTATTGACAATATCTCCGTCGTTGGTCATCAGTAAAAGACCCTCGCTGGCTTTGTCCAAACGGCCAATAGGGAAAATGCGCTCGGGATACTTGAGGTAGTCAATGACGTTGTTTTTCACCGAAGTGTTGGTCGTGCATTCAATGCCTACCGGTTTGTGAAACGCCAAATAAATCCGTTGCTCTTGGTCGTTGTGTATCGGTTTTCCATCGACACAAATGCGGTCTTCAGGACCCACTTTTGTGCCCATTTCTGGACGTAATCCATTGACGGTTATACGTCCTTGTTCAATAAGCCGATCAGCCTCACGTCGGGAACAATAGCCCGACTCGGAAAGAAATTTATTCAATCGTGTCATGACACAAAGATAGCGATTCGCAGTGATTACGGTTTTTCTATAAAATCAATTAAGGTTTGATACAAATACGCATCATGTAAACTGTGTCCCAGTCCGCGTGTCGTAATGAACTCCGCATGAGGCCATGCTTTCGCGATTTTTTCACTTTCTTCCCACAAAACCACCGTGTCTTCTTTGTCGTGCACAATGATTCCGGGTAAAGTCAGCGATTCCACAAACAAAGCCGCCGAAAAGGATTCAATGGTCACCTCAAATCGTTTTTGGGTGTATGCCTTTAAAAAGCGGTAAATGCGACGGTTTAACCCAAGAAGTTTGATGTAATTTTTTAGAATAATTTTAAAATCAGAAGGCGCTCCGAGAAGAATTAACTTTTGCGCCGGATGTGGATAATGTTTTTGATAGTACGCGATGGCATTGCCCCCCACCGAGTGACCAATAAGAATGGTAGGTTGGTAGCGCTCTACTATTTTGTGAATGAATTCCGCGTATAAGGGAACGTTAAACTCCTCTCCACTCGACAATCCATGCGCCGGAGCATCAAGGGCTATAATTGTTTTTCCCGTTTTGAGAAGGGGTTTGATCAGCTTTTTCCATCGCGAGGCATTGCTTTCCCAACCGTGAACGAGAAGAATAACCTCTTCGTTCCCTTCCCAAATATAGGTTTGAATCACATGGGGATTCATGGAATGTGTTTCCCATTGGGCGCGTTGTAAAATCTTTGGTGGTTTTTCGGCGTTGAACCTTCCTTTTCGCGGTTGACTAAAAAAACGATACGCCAAACGGTAGGCATGTTTGGGATACACATAACTCATGAGGTTGAGGTATAACCCCAAAGTCTTGGCAAGTAGTAGTTGAATCATAGGCGCGAGGGGATGAAATAAAAAAAGCCACCGTAGGGTGGCCTTATGTATTAGATGGATGCAAACAATTGTTGCATTTTTTCTCGTTCTTCTTGTGCCAAAACATTGTCGACTAAAATACGACCGGAATGTTCGTCGGTAATGATTTTTTTACGAGCAGCAATCTCCACTTGGGTTTGTGGGGGAATCGTAAAAAACGATCCCACAGAAGCACCACGTTCAATCGACACTACTGCCAATCCGTTGCGAACACTTTTACGAATACGGTCGTAAGCCCCCAACAAACGGTCTTCGATACCTTCGCGATATTCCGCCGATTTTTCCATCAAAAAGTTTTCTTCTTTTTGTGTTTCGGCCATAATATCGTTTAACTCCGCTTTTTTATGTTTCAAGTGAGTAGATTTTTGATCCAATTTTTCTTTGGTCTGACCCAATGCTTCTTTTTTATGTTCAATCGAAGCTTTCATTTCTTTGATTTGCTTCTCAGCCAATTGAATTTCCAATTCTTGGTATTCAATCTCTTTGGTCAACGCATTGTATTCACGGTTGTTGCGAACCTCTTTTTGTTGTTCGGCATAACGCTTGATAGACGCTTGATGGCCTTCAATGGCGCTTTTTTTCAATTTGATACTGTCCTCAATTTGATTAAGTTCTAATTGTAATTTGTCCAAACGGGTGGTCAATCCGGTTACTTCATCCTCCAAATCTTCTACTTCAAGCGGTAATTCGCCGCGTACACTTCTGATTTCATCAATGCGGGAATCAATTAGCTGTAAATCATATAGCGCTCTTAATTTTTCTTCAACGCTCATTTCTTTTGTAGTAGCCATATTTTATAAGTACTTAACCGGGTTTGTATTTACTTCTGATACTAGAATTCCACTCGGTAGCGGAACGGGTGCAAAATTAGTGATTTTTTCTTTAAGAAAATCAACTATGTAATTTTTTGTAAATCTTTCACTTTCAAAGTGTCCCACGTCTGCCAAGATCATTTTTCCCTCCGCTTCGAAGTAATTATGGTATTTTAAATCGGCCGTGAGGTACAAATCGGCCCCTGCGGCTAATGCATTTTTGATGGCAAAACTTCCCGACCCTCCTAAAACAGCTACACGTTCAATTTTTCGATCCAAAAAAGCCGAATGACGAATGCCACCACATTCTAATTTTGCTTTGACCTCCAACAAAAATTCTCTGGCGTCTCGGGGGCTAGGGAGTTTACCGATACGTCCTAATCCCAAGTTTTGATGGGTGTTTTGTAAATTGTAAACTTCATAAGCCACTTCTTCGTAACAATGGTGTTTAAAAAGGGCTTGAAGGATGGGTTGTTGAAGGTGTTTTTCAAAGGTTACTTCAATTTTTTGTTCTTCGGCGTTTACCCACTCGTGGCGTTGTCCTATAACCGGATTGCTGTTTTCATTCCCTTGATAGGTTCCGATACCGGTCGAATTGAAGCTGCAGTTTTCGTAGTTTCCGATGCGACCCGCGCCTGCAGCAAATAAGGCGTCTCTGAGGGTTGCCGCATGTTCGACTGGAGCATAGGTGACCAGTTTTTGTATAAAATCATTTTTCGGAATCAATACTTGCGACTCGATAATGCCCAATGCATCACACAATATTTTATTTACTCCGTTGGGATGGTTATCCAAAGCCGTGTGGACAGCATAAATCGCAATATCATTTTTGATGGCCTTTCGAACAGCCCGCTCCACATAGTTCTTTCCCGTAATTCTTTTTAACCCCGAAAATAGAATGGGATGAAAACAAACCACCACATTGCATTGCCGCGCCACGGCTTCCTCAATAACGGGTTCCAAGGCATCGTGGCACACTAGAATTCCGGTTACCGCCACTTCAGGGTCGCCGACCAAAAGGCCCACATTGTCAAAATCCTCAGCATAGGCCGTAGGAGCGAGGGTTTCCAGTAAAGGAATTAATTGGCGAAGGGTGAATGAAGGGTTTGTGGTCATAGTATGGTTTTGAAATAAACAAGGTTAGAAAAGGAAGGGTATCAAGTTTCCCAGCGATTAAATTCGTCAACGATTTGCCACGTGTCTCCTTTTTTTTGAAATAAAAAGAAACTGCCGCTGTTGTGTTCTATGGAGCGGTAAAATCCCACTTTAATCAAGCAATAGCCCTGGTCCAGATAGATGGGTTGATTGACAATCATCATGCGCTGATTATTTTCGCCAAAGCGTTGGGTGTCCTTCTCAAATTGGGCTAAGGTCACAGGCTGTTGCACTTTTTGCTTCAAATACTGATTTTCTTTCGCAAACATAATAGAAAACTCAGCCTCCCATGTTTCAGTAGCTTTTGGGGTTTGCACCTGTTTTTTGATAGCCTCCAATCGCGATTGTAAAATAGGATGATTGCGACAGCCATCCCATAGTTCAAGGGTATTGGGCGCTTTATCACGGTAAAAGTACAGCAATTGCAACCGATTTTTCACAATAGGTTTCTCTTGGGCATAAAAGCGATTCAACAGCAATTTTAGCAACACAGCATTGTCGGAAGGCGTGTTTTGAGCCTGTCCCAACAAGCCTATGAATGCCCATATAATCACCCAGCATTTGCTCATTTTTTGGTATTCCATCGCTCAAAGATAAAAAAATGTTACTTTCGTAAAATGATTATTTTGCGTATTCTCCTTTTCCCTCTAGCCCTCCTTTATGGAGGAATCACCGCCCTGCGCAACAAGGCCTATGATTGGGGTATTTTACGTTCCCATACCTTTCCTGTGCCCATTATTGCGGTGGGGAATTTAAGTGTGGGTGGAACGGGAAAAACGCCACAGATTGAACAATTAATTCGACTCTTGCAACCCCATTACCGCATCGCTACCCTGAGTCGAGGATATCGTCGAAAATCCAAAGGGTACTGGGTGGCCAACGACCTTACAGATACGTCTTCAAAAGAAGCTATCTTAGGGGATGAGCCGTATCAAATCCACCGAAAGTTTCCCGAAGTCACCGTCGCTGTCGATGCCGATCGTGTGCGGGGCATTACCCAATTGCTGGCCCGAAAGCCGCAACCCGAACTTATTTTGCTGGATGATGCCTTTCAACACCGACGCGTAAAAGCGGGGTTTTATATTCTGTTGACGGCCTACGATGATTTGTATTGTGACGATTGGATGTTGCCTTCGGGTACCTTACGCGAGTTCACTTCGGGTGTCCAACGTGCCCACATGATAATTGTCACGAAATGTCCCCCTAATTTGTCGGAACTTACACAGCAGAAGATACGACAGCGTTTGTCCGTAACGATCCCTGTTTTTTTTAGTACAATTGTCTATGAAGATGGGGTATATGATGGTCAAAATCGTATGGCGTGGTCAAGTGTAAACAAATCGGATTGCGTGTTTGTTACCGGAATTGCGAAGCCAAAACCCTTTTTGGAGTATGTGGGAGCAACCGAAAGTCAAACCCTTCGATTTCCAGATCATCACTCTTTTACTCCGCAAGATATTGAACGAATAAATCGGGAGTTTAAGGGTAAAATAGTGATAACGACAGAAAAGGATTTTGTGCGCTTACACGGAAAAGGACTGCAATTACCGTTGTATTATCTTCCCATGCAAAGTAAACTTTTGCAAAACGAAAACCAATGGAAAAAACTAATTGAAGACTATGTGGGAACAAGTACAAGAAACCGTTAATTACATCAAAAAAGCAACGTCATTTTCACCCGATTACGGGGTGATATTGGGTTCGGGGTTAGGAAGTTTTACCGAGGACATCCAAATAACGCATGTTTTACCATATGCAGCAATTCCGAATTTCCCTATTTCAACCGTTCAAGGGCACCAAGGCGCATTGGTTTTTGGAACCATCGGAGCCAAGAAAGTTGTGGCCATGCAAGGGCGATTTCATTATTATGAAGGATATTCTATGCAGCAAGTGACCTTTCCGGTTCGGGTGATGAAAGGATTGGGGGTGTCCAAACTTATTGTTTCCAATGCTTCGGGTGGAGTGAATCCTCAGTACCACGTGGGTTCAATTGTTTTGCTCACCGACCATATCAATATGATGCCCGAACATCCGTTGCGGGGCGTCAATGATGAACGTTTCGGGCCTCGCTTTGTAAACATGAGTGCGCCCTACAATCGTACCCTTATTGCCCGAGCGCATGCCATTGCGCAACAGGCTGGATTTCTAGTGCATGAAGGCATTTACTTAGCTTTGCAGGGGCCAACGTTTGAAACTTTGGCTGAATACCGAATGGTTAAAATTTTAGGTGCCGATTGTGTGGGCATGTCCACGGTTCCCGAAGTCATCGTTGCGCGTCATATGGAAATGGAGGTTTTCGGATTGTCAGTCATTACCGATATGGGCAATGAAGAAAACATTGAAGAAGTCAACCATGCTGAAGTGCTCAAAGCGGCGCAAAAGGCCGAACCCCAAGTGCGCTTACTGATTCGTGAACTTATTCAAACTGACTCCCTAGAGTAAGTGATCGGTAATAATTTTGTAGAATTTTTCAGGTTCAAAAGGCTTCGTCAATACCTCAGTCATCCCATAAGAGAGGAGCATTTCTCGATTTTCATTTAAAGAAATTGCCGTTAGTGCAATAATCGGAATTTGTGTGTTAAATTCCCGAATTTGTTGCGTCGCGATGGTTCCGTTAATGCCAGGTAAATGAACGTCCATCAATATCAAGTCATAGCTATTGGGCTCTTTTCGGAGTAGCGTAACGCTGTCTTCGCCATTATCAACAATGCGACATGTCATGCCGCGATTTTCCAACATTTTTTTGGTGATCATTTGGTTGATTTTGTTGTCTTCTACCAACAAAATGCGTTTTCCTTCTACGACGGTTTCAACGTGTTCATCGGGTGAGGATGATTTTTTTTCTTCAATCAACGTTTCGCTTACTTGAAAAGGCAAAATGAAAGTAAACGTGGTCCCAAGACCCACCTTACTGTTTAAGGTGATGGTACCACCCAACAACTCGATCAATCGTTTTACAATAGCTAATCCCAAACCTGTGCCACCGTATTTGCGATTGATTTCAATCGACCCTTGCGAAAAACTTTCAAAGATTTCATGTTGTTTGTCCTCTGGGATACCGATCCCGTTATCGGACACTTGGAATTTTATTTTGATGGTTTTATCCTGAATTTCCTCCAAATGAGTGCTCAAACGCACATGACCATTTTTGGTAAACTTCAATGCATTGTTCACCAAATTGATAATGATTTGTGATAATTTTGTCGGGTCACAAATAAGCTGTTCAGGAATCGAATTGTCAATATCAATTTCAAAAATATTGTTGTTCTCTTGGGCAATCTCTTTAAAGGAATTTTGGATGTTTTTAAGTTGCGTATGAAAAGCACACTGAATATTTTCCACAGGTACGTTTTCCGACTCAATTCGATTGATTTCCAAAATGTCATTGATGAAAGTCAATAAATAATTTCCAGAAAACTGAAGGGAGTTTAAATATTCAATCTGACTTTCTTTGGGGTTGTCTTCAATCAAAAGGTGGGTAATTCCATTGATCGCATTCAAAGGAGTTCGCAATTCGTGACTCACTGTTGAAAGGAATTCAGACCGCGCCTTAGTGGCATTTTCAGCACGTTCTTTAGCGATTTCCAATTCGCGGTTTTTTTCTTGAAGCAATTTATTGGATTCGTTGCGGAGGATGTTGTTTTTGTACAACGATAAACTCAACAACGAAAGAATTGAAATCAGGGCAATGGCCAAAATACTGATGAGTTTCGCAAAGTTTTTGGCTTTAATCTGACTCTCATTTTCCCGTTCCAATTGCTCCGCATGCTTAAGTTTTTCAGCATTTTTGAAGGAGTCAAAATCGACCGGTTCAATTTTTTGAAGGTATTGAATATCATTTTTTTCCTTCAACTGTACATAGCGTTTTAAGTAGGCGTGTGAAAGCTCGAGATTGGCATTTTTCTCATAGATTTCACTTAAAGCAAGGAGCACTTTGGCTTGTAAACCCGCTTGCCCTTTTGATTGTTTCAAAGCCCGAGTCATATAATTTAATGCCAAATTATTACGCTTTTTTTCCTTCTCCATAATACCCAAATGATACAAGGCTTCTGGTTTAACTTTCCGGTTATAAATAGTGTCAGTGAGACTTACAAGTTTTTCCAAAAGTCCTTTTGCTTGATTAATTCTCCCCATGCGTTTATATACAATAGCACGTTGCAGGTTAATCATTTCAATGGCACTATGGACTTTTAACTTATCATAAATTGCTTGGGCTTTATTCAAATTGTTTTCAGCCAAAGCGGTATTATTTTGTTCAATATAGGTGAGTCCCAAATAGTAATAACAAAGTGCTTGTTCGCGTGATGGCGATTGGGTTGAATAAATAGCAATACTTCGCACAAAGGCATCTACGGCATCTTCATTCTTTTTTAGATCAAAATAAATGAGTCCCAAATTAAAGTAGCCATCACCGAGCGCTTTTTCATCGCTTTTCTTTTGCGCAAAATCAATTGCTTTTTTTGCATAATTGAGACAATTTTGATAGTTATTTGCTTTTTTGTGGTATTGAATTTGTTCAAAGTAATAGCCAACGCTATCGAAGGGCTTCGATACCTTTTTTTGCGCCGAAACGACACAAGAGAATAGGATGAAAAACCATAGTTTTCTCATTACAAGGCAAAATAGACCACAAAATAATAAAATTATTTGGAAATCAAACGAATTAAATCGACCAATCGCGAAGAATACCCGATTTCGTTATCATACCATCCGACGACCTTAACCATTCGATCGATAACAGAGGTCAGTTGCGCATCAAAAAGACAAGAATGGGTATTGCCAATTACATCCACAGAGACGATCGGGTCTTCGGTGTAATCCAAGATGTTTTTATAGTGACCCTGCGCTGCTTGTTGAAACGCATGATTGATTTCGGCTATACTGACATCGCGTTTAACATTGAATGTAATGTCGGTAAGGGAGCCATCGGGAACGGGAACCCGAATACCACAACCTCCAATTTTCCCTTCCATGTGAGGGAATATTTTGGTCAATGCTTTGGCGGCACCGGTAGTAGTAGGTACAATGGATTGTGAAGCCCCACGGGCACGACGTAAATCTTTATGGGGTTGGTCGTGTAAACTTTGGTCTGTAGTATACGAATGCACGGTGGTGATATAGGCTTGCTCGATACCACACAATTCTTCAATAATTTGAATCATGGGTGCAGCATTGTTGGTGGTACAACTCGCATTGGAGATAATTTGCTCAGTTCCATCCAGTTCTTTTTCATTGACCCCCAAAACAATGGTTTTGATTTCTGGGACTTCAGATGGCGCAGATAAAATTACTTTTTGGGCACCCGCTTCAAGGTGTTCCTGTAACGCATGATAACTTTTAAATTTTCCCGTCGCTTCAACCACAACATCCACACCTACAGTAGCCCAAGGAATTTGAGCAATGTTTCGTTCGTGAAAAAAGGGAATTTTGTGACCGTCAACAACCAAAAAATCAGCTTCGGCCGAAACAGGTAGACCAAAGCGTCCATGAATACTGTCATAACGGGTGAGGTGCGCCATCGTAGCTGTGTCGGCAATGTCATTGATGGCTACCACTTCAATGGCGTCATGATTCCACAATAATCGAAATAAATTTCGGCCAATGCGTCCGTATCCGTTGATGGCTACTCGAATTTTTTGCATGTGTAGGCGGTTATAGAATGTGCTTTTCAGCGTGGTAACTTGAACGAACCAACGCGCCACTTTCTACATGACGGAATCCCATTTCTTTCCCAATACGCTCATATTTTTCAAACTGCTCTGGGGTAATGAATTCTTTTACAGGTAGATGTTTCTTGGTAGGTTGTAAATACTGACCCAAGGTTACAATATCTACATTGGCGTTGCGTAAGTCTTGCATGGTTTCAATGACTTCGGCTTCAGTTTCACCCAATCCCAACATGATACCCGATTTGGTGCGGCGAATTCCTTTTTCTTTTAAATAGCGAAGCACTTCCAAACTACGGTCGTATTTGGCTTGAATACGCACTTCACGGGTTAAACGTCGTACGGTTTCCATGTTGTGCGATACCACTTCAGGATTGGCTTCAACGATACGATCGATGTGTCGGTGAATGCCTTGGAAGTCGGGAATTAAGGTCTCTAATGTAGTTTCGGGATTCATTCGTCGAATGGCTTCAACGGTTTCCAACCAAATGATAGAGCCCATGTCTTTCAAATCGTCGCGATCCACACTGGTAATGACGGCGTGTTTGATTCGCATAATTTTTATCGAACGGGCTACTTTTTCAGGTTCGTCCCAATCCACCGTTTCAGGGCGTCCTGTTTTTACCCCACAAAAACCACACGAACGGGTACAAATATTCCCTAAAATCATAAACGTTGCGGTACCTTCACCCCAGCATTCACCCATGTTGGGGCAGCTTCCCGAGGTGCAAATCGTATTGAGTTTGTACTTGTCAACAAGCCCCCGTAATTCTGTATATTTTTGTCCAATGGGTAACTTGACTTTGAGCCATTTAGGTTTTCCATTGGGAGGCAATACGTTGGTAGTTTCTGTGTGCATAATTGGAAAATTGTACGCAAAAATACAATCAAAATTTGAGAAATTCGGTGATGTGTTAAAGTTTTAAGAATCGTTTGTTACTCCAAAAAATCCAATTCTTTATCATGCGTTTCTGGAATGGTTAAGGTAGCGTAAATTCCCGAGGAAAAGGCCAAAACACCTACCCACATCGCGGCATGGATGATGGAAAGGTCTTTTTTTAAATAATCAAAGAGGAGTAACATCAAAGGAAGTAAACCGCGTACCATGTTGGGTACTGTTGTTGTCGTGGTGTTGCGCAAATTGGTGCCAAACTGTTCGGCTGCGACGGTGACAAACATCGCCCAATAGCCTGTGCCGAGTCCCAACCAAACACAGAAAAAATAATAGCTTTGTTCAGAGTAAGCGCCTCCAAACAACATTCCAATCACGCCCAAAACCGTAAACAGCATCATGTATAAGATGGCTTTTTTTCGCGATTGTAAGGCGTGGGAAATAAAACCACTAGCAAAATCTCCTGCCGAAATTCCCACATATGCCCACATGATGGCTTTCCCCGGAACGATGGTGTCAATACCCATTTCCGGAGCAAATTGATTGGCCATCATCGCTAGAATACCAATGCAATACCAGGTTGGCAAACCAATAGCAATGCATTTAAGGTATTTAATCAAACGGGTTTTATGGGTAAATAGAGTCAAAAAGTTCCCTTTGGACAAGGTTGTATCTTCGGCAATGCTCTTGTAAATTCCGCTTTCGGTGACACTAATTCGAAGCACCAACAACAAGAGTCCCAAACCACCTCCGATAAAGTAAGCCGTGGTCCAATTGTCGGCCATTTCCACCGTAAGTTGTGCAACCACCGCTCCCAATAACCCAAAACCAGCCACCAATGACGTTCCCAAAGCGCGTAATTCTTTGGGTAAGCTTTCCGAAACCAAGGTTATACCCGCACCGAGTTCTCCCGCCAAGCCAATACCAGCGATAAAGCGCAACCAAGCATAAACGGTGGCTTGATGCATAGAATCAATTTGTGGTAAAAATCCACAGGCAATATTGGCCAAGGAATACACAAGAATGGACCCAAAGAGCACCGATAAACGCCCTTTTTTGTCACCAAAAACACCCCAAAGAATGCCGCCCAACAGCAAACCTGTCATTTG
Source organism: Flavobacteriaceae bacterium (assembly GCA_947463515.1). Lineage (GTDB taxonomy): Bacteria > Bacteroidota > Bacteroidia > Flavobacteriales > Flavobacteriaceae > Flavobacterium. The sequence goes on along the minus strand of CANHRI010000012.1, from coordinate 26,236 downwards.
GTAATTGATGATTTGTGTCCCCACGGTATCGACATCAAGATTGAGTTCAGTGAGACTAGGGACGCGAACAATACCAAAGAGCAATAGGTCGTAAATGTCAACAAAATAGCCTAAAGCAGCAATAATTACTGGAAAACTCAAGAGGTGTTTCCATTTTTCTTGGGTTGAAAATTGGGGCATAAAGGGTTGGTTTTGTAGGGGCTAAAATAATAAAAAAACCGCAGGGGTTCGCTGCGGTTTGTATAACAATCAATCGGTTATTGACTAACTGTGATCGGAATAGTAAAACGGGAACGTACGGGTTCTCCTTTCTTTTGACCTGGACGCCATTTGGCTTTGATGGCATGTAAAACGCGCAGTGCTTCTTTATCAACCAATTCATCGGCATTGCGTAAAATTTGAATGTCGGTCATTGTTCCATTTCTTTCGATGACAAAAGTGACAAAAACTTTATGAACTTTATCGCTTTCTTCGAGGGCTTCTGGGTCAAATCTTCGTTTGATTTCCTCATAAAAACGGTTGATACCTCCAGGAAACTCAGGTTGTTCATCCAACCCCACACTGTTTTCAATGATGTTGGGATCGATGCTATTGCCTTGATTGCCTCCCGCGGTTGGATTAGAAGTTGTACCATTAGGGTTGCCGCCATTGGCTAGCGGATCGGTACTCGTGCCCGTATCGCTACCCAAGCCTGGATTCGGATTAACTTGAGGATCTTTGGGCTCAGGTTCAGGTTCGACAGGAACCAATTCAGGCGCGACAGGGGTGTATTTTTTCACCTCATTTTCTGTAGTTTTTGCTTGAGCCGATTCGCCTTTTTGAACTTCTTTTTTAATCTCAACTTTGGTTAAGACAAGCGTGTCGCTCAATGTGGGTGGCAGATTGTGATCGGGTTCTGGCTTGGTGTGAAACGAGCTTAAAAGAAAGACCCCAAAAGTGAGCAAGGAAAGCCCAAAAATAAAAGCTAACCAGGTGGTTTTTTCATTTTCGCGCCGAAGTTGATAGGCGCCATACTGTTGGTTTTTACCCTCAAAAATGACATCTAGCCATTTTTTTTCAAAGATACTTACATGGTTCATAGTTCTAATGTGTTAATGTTAGCGTATCTTTTTTACATAGGCAAAAGGATGAAATGCATTTGTTTTACGATAACGCCAGTACGAATCGCAATATTGTGGAATGGCGTTAAAAATTTAACAACACCATTGTAATTATATCAAAAAAAAAGGTAAAAAGCTAGAAATTCTAACGTCCCCGGATGATTTCAGCCAGCAGTTTTTTGGCTCGTAAAAGTTTGATTTTTACGTTGCTCAGCGGTTCATTTAAGTGCTCCGAAATCTCTTGATAGCTCAACTCTTGGAAGTAACGCAATTGGATCACCTCTTGATAATGGGGTTTGAGTTCTTTAATAAATTGCAGCAAACGGGATAAGTTTTGCTCTGTAATGAGTTCATCCTCAGCAGTAGGAGAAGTGTCAGCAATATTGTAGGCTTGTTGGTCTTCTTCGTCGGTGATTTCTACAAACAGCGCTGACTTTCGTTTACGAAGTAAGTCAATGTGTACATTTTTGGCAATCGCAATGAGCCAAGTGTTGAATTGGAATTCAGGATTATACGTCGCTATTTTGTCAAAGGCTTTGGAAAAGGTTTCAATGGTAATATCCTCTGCATCGGTCTCATTTTCAGTACGTTTAAGCATAAATCCATACACCTCATTCCAATAATGGTCGAGTAAAAAGGTAAAGGCCACTTGATCGCCTTTTTTAGCTTTTTCGATGTGATGAATTATTTCCAATGCACTGGTTTTGAAAAAAGATTGGTGAAGGCCACATTGAGTTGGGTAAAAATGAGTACGATTTCAATAAAAGGGTAGAAATACATCACGTCTTTTTCCTTCAACTTTCCGGCTGCCATTCCCAGCACTATCCAACAAAAAATATACCGAAATCCAATTAATCCCAATACCACAATCCATTGGTATTGAAAAGCCAACAAGGCAATAGGAGTGAGCAAAAATAGCAGCTGACTCAGGTAAAAAACACTTAGTTGAAAGCTGTCAAATCCTTTGTAATGTTGGGCTGTAGCGACATGACGTCGCTTTTGTTGGAACCAATCTTTAAATTTAGTTTTGGGGTGCGAATACGTAAAACTTTCAGCCGTATAACTGCACACCGTATTTTTCCCGTTGGCCGCTTGGTTGATAAACAAATCATCATCGCCGGAACGTATTTTCATGTGATCCATAAATCCCCGAACCCGGAAGAATTCCTCGCGCTTGTAAGCCATATTACGACCCACGCCCATGTAGGGTTTTCCCAAACGCGCCCACGCAAAATATTGGGTTGCGGTAAGTAGGGTTTCAAAACGAATTAATTTATTCAAAAACGACCCTTTTACTTTTTCATAAGCACCGTATCCCAAGACAATGGTCTTTTGCGCAGTAAAATGCCCTGACATTTCTTTGATCCATTGATTGGAAGTAGGGTAGCAGTCGGCGTCGGTAAATAGTAAGTATTCGTATTTGGCCGCTTTAATACCCAGTGTTAAGGCAAATTTTTTATTGCCCCAAAACGCTTCATTATTTTCAACTTTAACCAACTTTATATTGGGATAGACCGTTTCAAAATGTTCAAAATGTGCCAAGGTATCATCACTAGAGGCGTCGTCTATCAATACAATTTCAAATTGGGGATAGTCTTGTTCGGCCAAAAGGGGAACCAATTTCAGTACATTTTCAGCTTCATTTTTGGCACAGACAATCACTGATACGGGAATGCGCTTGGGTGCGCCTTGTTGGGCTTTTTGAAACGCAAATTTGCCAAAAACGAATACGTAATACAAGAATTGAACAGCAACAGCGGCAATAAATAATCCAAAAAGAGTCCCTAAAACCATAGTGGTAAATTGCATTTAAAGCGAGTGCAAAGGTAGCGATTCTCTAGGCAATACACAACCTCGATTTTAACATTTTACGGACGGTTTTTACGCATCGCTTGTGCTAAGGCATGGGTATTCGGATCGTCTGTTTTTTCGAGGGCATTCAGAATACGTTGGTAGTTTTTATCATCCCGATTCTGGGATAGTTTTTTCTGTCCTTGTACGTCGGTAATGGTAATTTCGAATCCCACGATACCACGGGCTTCACGCAGGGTTTTCTCCGAAAGATTTTCCATTCGAATGGGATGTTCAGAAGCCACTTCCTGCCGATCGACAAGTTTCTTTAAGCCCACCAAAGCTTCTTCGTGTGAATTTATTTTTATTTTTCCATAGACATGCACTGCGATATAATTCCACGTCGGGACATTTTCATGGTCATACCAAGAGGAAGAGATATAGGCATGGGGACCCGAAAAAATCGCAAGGATTGTATCATTTTCCAAAAACCCTTCGTGTTGCGGATTTAGTTTTGAAAGATGTCCCAAAAGATAAGGTGTGCCATCTTCTTTAGTGTCCAAAACTAACGGAATATGAGTAGCCCACAATTGGCCATGGGTTTGGTTAATTAGAATTGCAAAATTGTTGGCCCGAATGAATTCATGCATTTCTTCTGGGTTCGAAAGGCTATAATTTTCGGGAATATACATGCTAAATAATATTTACTTCGGCTTCAATGGCAATGCCGTATTTGTCCCAAACTGTTTGTTGTACTTTCTGCGACAGCTTCAAAATGTCTTGTCCCGAAGCATTGCCATAATTCACCAATACCAAGGCTTGATTTTTATGTACTCCCGCATCGCCCTCACGATATCCTTTGAGACCGGCTTGTTCAATAAGCCAACCTGCGGGCACTTTCACCTCGGTAGGGGAAACGTCATAATATTTAATGTCGGAAAACTGTGCTTGAACGATTTCAAAATGCGTGCGGGGAATCACTGGATTTTTAAAAAAACTACCGCTATTGCCCAACTCTTTCGGGTCGGGAAGTTTGCGTTGACGTATCGTTATCACTGCGTTACTAATGTCTTTGATCGTGGGTGTTACAACATCATTTTTGGCTAATTCCGCTTGAATATCTCCATAATTACTATTGATGCTGTGGTTTCGTTTGGTTAGGCGAAAAACGACCGAAGTAATGATATAGATTCCTTTGGCCTCTTGTTTGAAAACACTTTCGCGGTATCCAAATTGGCAGGCTTCCAAATCAAAAGTGCGCATCGACTGTCCATCCATGGTTATCGTTTCACACGAAACAAAGGTGTCTTTGATTTCGGCACCATACGCCCCAATATTTTGAACGGGAGTCGTGCCCACATTACCGGGAATCAGTGACATGTTTTCGAGCCCTCCATAATTATGATCTAAGGTCCAAAGGACAAATTCATGCCAATTTTCGCCGGCCATAGCTTCTACCCAAACGTGGTCATCGTTTTCTTTGACTACCTTTTTACCTTTCAAATTTACATGAATCACCAAGGCTTCAATATTTCGGGTAAGCAACATATTACTGCCACCTCCGAGGATAAATTTGGGTTCGTTCATTTGTTGTTGCAGCACCGTTTGCAATTCATCCAAGGTTTGCGCTTCGACAAATTTTTGTGCAAAGGCTTCGATGCCAAAGGTGTTGTATTTTTTTAATGAAAAATGGGTTTCAATGGTCATAACGGAAATTGCTTAAGGCAAGAAGTTGTATATTTTTACTTATTCTTCAGTCTCCAACGCCCGACGGAGGAAGTCGTTTAAGGGTTTTAATACAGCCAAATCTCGGGCTATTTTTTTACCAAAATCGGAATCGAGAAATTGATCGTCCGCAATGGGGGCCGCTGCTGTAAAACTTTTTAATTTTAAAAATTCAATCCCTGGATGGTTCGGGTCGGTGTCTTTGGGCGCTTTTTTGAGCACGTTGCCTTCTTCCCGTGACAAGGATTTATACTGTGTTGCAAATGATTTTTCATGGACAATTTCATCCAAATCTTCGTAGAAGAATTCAATTTCCTTTCTGATTTTTTTCAATTGCTCGGGTTCAGGACACCATACGCCACCCGCGATAAACGAGGCTCCTTTTTCATAATGAATGTAGTAGCCGGGACTGTTTTTCTGACTTTTATCTTGGGTAAACCACATGCCGATATTGGTTTTATAAGGCGATTTATCTTTCGAAAAACGGATGTCGCGATTGATACGAAACGTACAATTTTTAGGCTCAAGGGGTTCGAGTGATGGGTCCCATTTTTTTAACTCCTCCAAAACCGCTGCAATAGTGCCATGATACCACTTTTTGTAGGCTTCATAGGCTTTTTTTTGACTGTGAAACCATTCCGTGTTGTTATTTTTTTTGAGCGCTTCAAGGAAATCAAACGCTTCACGAGTGGTCATCATTGCAATTGTTTTTTGAGTTCTTCTTCCGAAAGGTAGCCCAAATAACGCCACACTTGTTTTTTGTTTTCATACACCATTAGCGTGGGATACCCTTCTACTTTAAGTGCTTCTGCTAGCGCAAGGTTTTCCTCAGCATCGATGCGCACCACAACCACTTTGTCACTCATTTCGGTGGCAATTTTATCCAGAGTAGGTTTCAACTTTTTGCAGGGGCCGCACCATGTCGTGTAAAAATCGACCAATACTTTTTTGTCGGTATCCAAAAGTTTGTCAAAATCACCTTGAGTCATTCCTCCAGCGGGCGTGGCATCAGCCAATCCGGCAGCACGCCATTTTTGATAGCCTCCTTCCAATTCATAAATGGTTGCGAATCCCAGTTCTTGCATTTTTTTGGCTGCAGAAGCGCTACGACTCCCTGCCAAACAATACACAAATACAGGTTTTGATTTATCGAGTTGAGCTACTCCTTTTTCAAATTCCTCAGTGGCATTCCAATTCAAATTTTGCGCTTTGTCGAGATGACCGGAGGCGAATTCTTCAGGGGTACGCACATCAATAATTTGGGCTTCAGCTTGGTTTTTTATAGCCGTTGCAAAGGCTTGCGTATCCAAGGTTTCATAGATGCTAGCGTTATTTTTTTCGGTCGATTCGGTTGCTTTTTTTTGGCAACTGGCAGTTATCATTACCATTGATAACAACACTAAAATAATTTTTTTCATAGGTTATTTTTTTGCGAAAATAATAGGGTAAAGATAGCTATTCTGTAAGCTTTGTTACAAATGAAATAATTTATACGATTGTTGGGTGTTTTTAACCAATTGCTCCGTGCGTTCGGGATGGGTGTCAGAGATAAACAGTTGGCCAAATTCTTCTTGATGCACTAAGGCTATAATTTGCTGCACCCGATTTTCATCCAATTTATCAAAAATATCATCGAAAAGCAGAATGGGTTTTTCACCGCTTTGTTTTTTTACAAATTCAAATTGTGCCAATTTTAGGGCGATTAAAAACGACTTTTGTTGGCCCTGCGAACCGTATTTTTTTATGGGATATTCTTCTATTAAAAACGATAAATCGTCTTTATGAATGCCAGTGGCCGTATATTGTAATTGACGGTCACGCGGTAGATTTTTTGCTAACAATTCTTCGGTGGATCCCTCCAATAAATCACTTTCATAGCGAAGTTCAACCGTTTCAGCACTTCCTGTAATGTGGTGGTGGTGTTTTTGAAAAATAGGTTCAAACGAAGCAATAAAGTCCTGTCGTTTTTGAAAAATAGGTTCGCCCAATTGCTGCAACTGGTGGTTATACACGGCAAGCGTTTCTTGGTCAAAAGTATGATTTAATGCAAAATACTTCAACAAAGCATTCCGTTGACTGACTACTTTTTGGTACTGAATAAGCTGTTGCAAATAGGCAGCATCCAATTGCGAGATTACGCTATCCATGAAGCGACGGCGGGTTTCGCTTCCTTCTACAATCAAATCCGTATCAGAAGGTGAAATGATGACTAACGGAATGAGTCCCACATGTTCTGAAAACTTATCATACGGTTTACCGTTGCGTTTCAATACTTTTTTCTGCCCTTTTTTTAAACTGCAAACGATATGTTCAATGCGCTCTTTTTTTTCAAATTCCCCTTCGATCATAAAGAAATCAGCCCCGTGTTGAATGTTCTGCGCTGCTAGAGGATTGAAATAGCTTTTTCCGTAAGCCAAATGATACACGGCATCCAACACATTGGTTTTGCCAACTCCATTTTTCCCAACAAAACAATTGATTTTAGCGTCAAAAGCATAGGTTGCTTCTGCGATATTTTTATAGTTCAGTAAAGAAATACGTTTTAAAAACATTGCAAAACAAAGAGTTAGCCTGTTCAATAGCCTCGTAAGGGAGATTTTTACAAGAGGTGCAAATTATTGAAAAATATCGAGAAAAAGGGCTTTTAAATTTGAATAAAAATTATATTTTTGCGCACACTAATTTAACATACATGGCAACATATAATAAAAGAGGATACAAAGCCCCCAAAGAAAAAGTAGAAGGTGATGAGAACGTAAATATGGACAATCAGTTCTTGGAAGACGTGCCCAATGTTGATGAAAAGGAGAGTGCAACAGCACGTACGTTTGATGCATTAGACCAAACCGCATCGCGAACGGAAGAATGGGTAGCGCGTAACCAAAAATTTATTTTAGGGTTCTTGGGTGGTGCAGCTTTGTTGACCATCGGGTATTTGTTGTATCAAAAGTTTGTTGTTGAACCTAACGAGCAAAAAGCAACCGACGATTTGTATGTAGCCCAGCAAAATTTCCAAGCGGCAGTAGATGCGCAAGACCCCAAAGTACAAGATTCTTTGTTTACGTTGGTGATAAAAGGAGCTGAAGGAAAACAAAGTGCTGTGGATTTAGCCAATCAATATAGTGGAACCGATTCGGGCAATTTGGCGAACTATTATGCGGGTATTGCGTATTTGAATTTGAAAAAATATGATGATGCAATCAAATTTTTGGAAGCTTACAAAGCCAATGACGATTTTACAGGTCCGATTGCTGTAGGTGCTATTGGTGATGCGTATGCCCAGAAAAAAGATAATGCAAAAGCTTTAGAATATTACGAAAAAGCGGCGCGTACCAAATCCAATGAATTCACTACTCCTCGTTATTTATACAAAGCGGGTGTAATGTGTGTTGAAATGGGTAAAAAGGCAGATGCGTTGAAGTACTTTACCGAAATTAAGGAACAGTACGAAAGTGCCCCTGAAGCACAGCAAATCGATGCACTGATCGGAATGGTGAAGTAATCCAACTTCAATATCAAGTACGCCCTTTTTACGCATGGCAACGGAAAATAAAAACTTATCCCAATACGATAAAAATACAATCCCAAACGCGAAGGCCTTTCGGTTTGGGATTGTTGTTTCTGCCTGGAATGGCCATATCACTGATGGCTTATTCAAAGGCGCTTTACACACCTTATTGGATTGTGGCGTGCGCCCCGAAAACATTATTAAGTGGGACGTGCCTGGAAGTTTTGAATTGATTTACGGCGCCAAACGTATGATGGGTCAACCCGTCGATTGTGTGATTACTATTGGTTGTGTGATCAAAGGTGAAACCATGCATTTTGAGTTTGTCTGTGAGGGAGTGACGCAAGGCATCAAAGATTTGAACTGCTTGGGTGAACAACCCGTCATTTTTTGTTTACTCACCGACAATAACGAACAACAATCCATCGACCGTAGTGGTGGAAAGCACGGTAATAAAGGAGTCGAAGCTGCAATTACAGCGATTCAAATGGCCGCCCTTCGGCAACGAATATCAAGATAAAGTTATCCTGTCGCTGCGGCCGGTTTTTTTGTTTTTTTAACCCTAGTTTTTCGCTAACTTTGCGTGAATTTGTCTGAAAAGATAGGTTTGCTAATTTCTGCATTTTATGTCGTCAATAATTCAATTACTTCCCGATCACGTTGCCAACCAAATCGCCGCAGGTGAGGTGGTACAACGTCCGGCTTCTGTTGTAAAAGAGTTGCTTGAAAATGCTGTGGATGCCAAGGCGACCGACATCAAGTTGATTGTTAAAGATGCAGGAAAGTCCTTGGTTCAGGTGGTCGACAACGGTATTGGCATGAATGTTACCGACGCCCGACTTTGTTTTGAACGTCATGCGACATCCAAGATTCGTCATGCGGAGGACTTGTTTTCTATCCATACCAAAGGGTTTCGGGGGGAAGCATTGGCCTCTATTGCTGCGATTGCTCATGTTGAAATGAAAACCCGACAAGCCGATGACGAGTTGGGTACCCATATCATCATCGAAGGGAGTAAGTTTATTGCCCAAGATCCCGCTGTGGTGCCCAAAGGGACGTTCTTTGCTATTAAAAATTTGTTTTTCAATATTCCCGCCCGACGAAATTTTTTGAAGTCCGAGCATATAGAGTTTCGCCATGTTATGGATGAGTTCCAGCGGGTTGCATTGGCCCATCCAGGCATTCATTTTACCCTAATTCACAACGGAAGTGAAACCTTCAATTTACCCATTTCCAATCAGCGGCAACGCATAGTGAATTTGTTTGCGGGAAAAACCAATGAAAAACTCGTTCCGGTTCAAGAAACTACCGAAATTGTAAGCGTTCAAGGATTTATTGGAAAACCTGAATTTGCCAAAAAAAATAAAGGCGAGCAGTTCTTTTTTGTCAACGACCGCTACATCAGAAGCAGTTACCTTCATCATGCCGTGTTGTCGGCCTATGAAGGCTTGTTGAAAGAGGGCATGCAACCCAGTTATTTTATCTATTTGGATGTGCCTCCGCATACTATTGACATCAATATCCATCCCACTAAAACCGAAATTAAGTTTGATGATGAACAGGCGCTCTATGCTATTTTACGGGCTGCGGTCAAACACAGCCTGGGGCAGTTTAGTGTGGCTCCTGTTTTGGATTTTGAGCGCGATCCTAATTTGGATACGCCTTACGAGTATCAGCACAAAGAGGCAGCATATCCTACGATTCAAGTCGATCAGCATTACAATCCGTTTGCCGATGATAGTACTCCTGTTCGATCAACATCAACGCAACAATCTGTTCGCCAGCAACGGTTTACTCCAGCGCCATCTACGGCTTCTTGGGAGAGTTTGTACGTTGGTTTAAAGCAAGATACCGAAGCGATGTTTATTCCCGAATCAGAGAATGAACGCGCCACACCTTCGCTATTTAATGATCAAGAACCCGAGGCTGCTGTTACCAAAACCTATCAGTTGCAACGAAAATATATCGTGAGTCCTATCAAGTCGGGTCTTATGTTTATTCATCAAAATCGAGCGCACCAACGAATTCTTTATGAGCAGTTTTTAACGCAAATAACGGTGCATCAAGCGGCCAGTCAGCAACTTTTGTTTCCCTTGTCGCTTTCGTTTACTCCGGTAGAAATGCATTTGTTGACCGAACTCGAACCCGCACTTCAAGCCGTGGGATTTCAGTTTGAACGCTGGGAAAACGAAGGGGTAGTGGTGAGTGGCATTCCTGTCAATACGACAGCGCAAACCATTCCTGGGGTGTTTGAAACGGTTTTGCATGCGTTCCAAGAAGGATTTACCGATAGTTTTAGTCCCAACGATACCTTGGCCAAAGCGATGGCACGATCCTTGTCGATCAAGAAAGGGGTCATTTTGTCGGAAAAAGAACAAGAAATGATTGTCAACGGCCTTTTTGCGTGCAAAGATCCCAATGTAAGTCCCCAACAAAAGCCCACCTTTATCACAATGAGTGTGGACGAAATCGATAAAAAATTTTCGCTATGATGCAATTGTCCCCTGTGGTTAAACAGCTTTTAATCATCAATGTTATTTTCTTTTTGGGGTGTATTCCATTGGTTCACGCCACCGATTATTTTGCTTTGCATTATTTCAAAAATGAGAGCTTCCGTTCGTGGCAGTTTTTCTCGTACATGTTTATGCACGGCGGATTCATGCATTTGTTTTTCAATATGTTTGCCTTGTTTTCTTTTGGCACCATGTTGGAACGTATTTGGGGTAGTTCCAAGTTTTTGTTTTTTTATATTTCTTGTGGTTTGGGCGCAGCTTTGGTTCACATGGGGGTTAGTTTTTTTATTGTCCAAGACGTTACCCATCAATTGTCGAGTTTGCAAATCGCTCCCGATGATTTCAATTTCTTGATGAATGCCAATTACAATCTTTCTGTGGATCGCGATTATAAAATTGTAGGTGAGGTGAATACGCTTTTGGAGAAATACCGTTTTACCCAAGACCAATTCAATACCTTAACGCTAGCCGTAAAAGAATATCAAACTCCAATGGTAGGGGCTTCGGGCGCTATTTACGGCTTATTGGTCGCTTTTGCCTTTATGTTTCCCAATGCCGAATTGATGATGTTGTTTATTCCAGTGCCCATTAAAGCGAAGTATTATGTCACAGCTTTGGTGCTTTTGGATTTGATCATGGGCTACCGCGGGACATCCATTTTTGGCGGTAACAGTACAGGCATTGCCCATTTTGCCCACCTTGGAGGTGCCTTGTTCGGATTTATCATGATGTGGGTATGGCGAAAAAATCAGTTTAACCAAAACCGTTGGAATTAATATGCGTATCTGGGAAGATATCAAATTACAATACCGAATTGGCGGGATCGTTAATCAGGTCATTTACTGGAATGTAGGAGTCTTTATTCTGACCATTCCCTTCTTTTACCAATTTCGTGAAGGATTTTTCGCCTATCCCGATTGGTTGGCATTGTCCTCGAGTTACAACACTTGGTTATTCAAGCCTTGGACACTAATCTCCTATGGTTTTTTGCATTCCGGATTTTTTCACCTGTTTTTCAATATGGTCATGCTCAATTTTGCGGGGCGACTGTTTCAAACCTTTTTTACCCAAAAGCAGTTTTTGGGGATGTACCTCTTCAGTCTACTGTTTTCGGGTTTAGCCTACAGTATTGCCTACACCTTGTTGGGTGGTGAAGGCATCATCGTGGGGGCTTCAGGGGCTGTTTTGGCCGTTTTAACCGCAGTAACCGTTTACCAACCGCTCATGGAATTACGATTGTTGCTGATTGGAAATGTAAAGTTGTGGCATGTGACAGGTGTTATTCTACTCTTAGACGTTTTGCAAATCTCCATGTCCAACACGGGCGGGCATATCGCACATCTCGCGGGCGCCGCATTTGGGGTTATCTACATGAAGCTGTTGCAATCGGGTACGGACTTAAGCCAACCCGTTACAAAAATTATTACTTTTTTTGCTACTTTAGGGAGACCCAAATCGAAGTCGCCCTTTACCCGCGTGCACAAAAACCCACAACGAAAAACAACAAATGCCACCTCAAAAGTGGTTTTGAAAGACAAAAAACAACAACAAATTGATGAGATTTTAGATAAAATCAGTCAATCGGGTTATGATAGTCTAACTCAAGCTGAAAAAGAATTTTTATTTCGAGCAGGAAACGAATAATGCGCAAATTATCACGATTTAACAAGCTAATGTTTGGGTTGAATGTGACGGTGGTCATTCTCACCTTCATTGCTTATGTACTTCCGTTTTTAGCGCCAAAATTTTTCCCTTTTTTATCGGTACTTACGCTTGTTTTGCCTTTCTTTCTTATTGTCAATGCCCTGTTTTTTGTGTATTGGCTTCTTCAAATGAAACGGCAAATGATTGTCTCCGGATTGGTTTTGATTTTGGGGATTACATTTATCAATAAATTCTATAAATTCTCAGCCCTTGATTTACCTCAAGAAGAAGGCGATATGGTCGTGATGAGTTATAATGTACGCTTGTTCAATCTTTTTCAATGGCTTCCTAGTCCACATGTAAAAGAAGAAATTCGCCGCTTTATTAATGATATGAATCCCGATGTATTATGTTTGCAAGAGTATTCCGAAAATGCGGGCGTCGATTTACGTGTTTATAAGTACCGAACGGTTTTTATGCAAGGCTATCAAATTAAATCGGGACAAGCTATTTTTTCCAAATTTCCTATTATCGATGAAGGGCAAATCGCTTTTGAAGGGTCTGATAATATGTTGGTCTACGCTGATATTCGCAAGGGAAGGGATACGCTAAGAGTGTATAACATGCATTTGCAATCCATTAAAATTTCTCCCGATGTCAATGAGATGGAACAGCACGTAGACTCCATCAACAAGCGCAAATCGACCATGGTGCTGCATCGCATTTCGGAAGCGTTTAAAAAGCAGCAATTTCAAGCTGAAGAATTAATGGAACATAAAAAACAATGTCGCTACCCGATGATTATCTGTGGCGATATGAATAACAGTGCCTTTTCGTATGTGTACCGCGGAATCAAAGGCGACTTGAACGATTGTTTTGAAGAAGCGGGGAAAGGATTTGGGGCAACTTATAATTTTAAATACTATCCCGCACGCATTGATTACATTTTTGCCGATCGTCGTTTTAAAGTGAAATCATTTCAACATTTTCCTGAATTCAAGAACTCCGATCACTTTCCTGTCGTCACCCGTATTAAGTTAGAGCCCCGCTAACGACTGACGGTTAAGATAATCCAACGCCCGTCGTCCTTCGTTGAAGAGCAAGTCGAGAATACTGAGGTTATTTAAAAATCCGTGTTTATCCCCAAAAACCTGTACATAGGGTTCAACTATTGTAGGGTCTTTTTTTCCTTGAATTAAAAAGCGAAAATCCAAGGCGTCGGTCACTTCTTTATGGTATTCTTCCGTTTCTTCGTAGGTGAAGTCCAAACCCAAACAATGCGAAACAATCTCTAAGGTTTGGTAATTTAAATCCCAAAGGAATTCGTGTTTTTTTTCAAAAATCGGACGTAAATCATCCTCAAAATATTCAAAAAACGGGGACGTTCGGTAGGCCGCTTCTAGCGATTTAAAATGTTGTTTTTGCCAATCAAAAGCCGTTTCCAAACGCACATCGCGCATTTTTTGATACCCTTCTTTCACATGTTTGATGGGGACATTCAATAATTGCAAGCCGTTGGGACTGTATATATACATTCGGTTGCGATTGGTTTGTTTTTGAAAATGATCGCCCGTTTCAAAAACTACATGCGATGCTTTTACCATGGCAACAAACGTACTTACAGAAGGGAAATATCCGGGATGTAATAGGACTTTGGACACGATTATTGTTCTTCCGATTATTTTGCTTTTTTCTTTTTCCAGAAGTATTCACCAACAAAATAAAGGGCCAGCGCAATAAGGAAGTATTTGAAGTACGATTGCGGTTGTCCTTCGCCACTGACCGTCGTAAACATGCGATCCCAACGAATACTCCAATTTTTAAATCCTTTGTCAAAGTTTTTCACACTCATCCAAATGAAAATCGGTTTTCCAACAATGTGATTTTCGGGTACATACCCCCAAAAACGACTGTCTTCCGAGCGGTGACGGTTGTCTCCCATCATCCAATAGTAATTCTGTTTAAAAGTATACGATGTACTCGGTTTTCCGTTTATGAAAATTTCACCGTTGCGAATCTCAAGGGAATTGTTTTCGTATTCTTGGATGATTTTTTTGTAAAAAGGCAAGGTTTTCAAATCCAAAGCTACGGTTGCACCTGCTTTCGGAATGTAAATCGGACCGTAATTGTCGACATTCCAGGGTTTGGTATAGGGAAATACGCCTAAGTTAGCTTCTTTAAAAATAATACGTTCCACTTTTTTAATTCCCGAAACGGTTCGCAACTTCTTTGCCACTTCGTCGGTCATGGCATTGATGTAAAGTGTATCGCTCTCCCAACGGCCATTGGCAATTCCACCCCCATCGGTAACATCATTTTCCTCTAAAAACGGTGTGATGTCAGAAAACTGCTTATGGTCATAAACTACGGTATATGAATACTGCGGTTTAGCACGTTCAGGTAAAATTAATGGATTACCATTCACATACACAATGCCTTCTTTGATCTGTAAACTATCGCCAGGAATTCCCAAGCAACGTTTTACATAATTGGACTTTTTATCAACTGGCTTGAGGTACTTTCGGTCTTTGACAAAGAATTGTGCTACAGTATCGGCAGGCCAGTTGAATACTACAATATCGTTGTTTTTTACCGTTTCAAATCCGGGGATACGTAAGTAGGGGAATTGCAATTTTTGTTTCCACGAACTTGGATTTGCATCATCATAGAGGTATGATTTTTTTCGTAACAACGGAATGGTGTCATGAACCATAGGCGCAGCGACCGTTGTATTGGGCACACGAGCACCGTAGTGAAATTTACTTACAAATAAGAAGTCGCCTACCAAAAGCGATTTTTCGAGAGAAGAGGTTGGAATCGTGAACGGTTGTATAAAATAGGTGTGAACAAAAGTAGCCACGACAATGGCAAACAGAATCGAACTGACCGTTTCCCCCGTTTTGGTAGCGGGATGGGTGCTGCGTTCGGCTTCATAGGTAAGCGGTTGGGTATAATTTACATAATAGAGGTACAATCCCAATGTAAATACGACCAAAGCGGTGTCGCTGGTCGATTTTTTACCAAAACTTCGCAAAGTTTCTACCCAAACCACGGGGATTACAATCAAATTAATGATCGGTATAAAAAATAAAAGCAACCACCACGTGGGACGCTTTACAATTTTCAACAAAACAACGGCATTGTAAAGCGGTACAAAAGCTTCCCAGGCTTTACGGCCCGCAGCAACATAAAATTTCCAAGTCCCAGCGCCGTGAATCACTTGGATAATAAGGATAAAAACGAACCATTGTGTAAATGTCATAATACTATATTTTTATAAATCTAAAACGTCTTTCATGGTAAACACACCTTTGCGCGTTGGCAACCACTCGGCTGCAATGACGGCACCGTAGGCAAATCCCTCCCGGTTGTGCGCGGTGTGTTTGATTTCAATTGTATCTACTGCAGAACGATAAAAAATGCTGTGTGTGCCCGGAACTTCATTTTCTCGCTTGACATCAATATAAAGCGCATCCGTAGCATCGGCATCTAAACTCCATTGTGTAAAAGAAGTGTAGGGGAGTAGTCCTTCAGCCAAGGTAATCGCAGTTCCGCTGGGTTTGTCCAATTTTTGGGTATGGTGAATTTCTTCCATATCCACTGCATATTGCGGGAATTTTGCCATCAATTGCGCTAATTTTTGATTTAATTCAAAAAATAAATTCACGCCCAAACTGAAATTCGATCCATACAAAAAAGCACCGTTTTGTTTTTCACAGAGCGCTTTCATGGCTTCATACTGCGCTAACCAACCCGTAGTACCCGAAACAACAGGGATGCCGTTTTGTAAACAGGCTGTAATATTTTCGACCGCAGCATCAGGAATGCTAAAATCAATGGCTACATCGGCGGTCTCTAAACCGTCAAATGCGTTTTGGCGGGTTTTACGTAAAACGATTTTATGACCGCGTTCCAAGGCTATTCGCTCGATAACCTTACCCATTTTTCCATACCCTAATAACGCGATGTTCATACCCATTTAGTAGCGGTTTTTGTTGGTTTGTTACATTAAAACTTAAAGCTAATGCCCAAACCGAGTTGCCGGCGTTGGGTGAGGTCGTTCTGAATCAAATCGGGTTGAAGCGTGAGTTTATCGCTCACATTGTACTGCATTAAGTGCGCATCAACATTGGCATCGACGATATTTAGAATGTAAAAAACACCGATCAATAACGCCGATAAATCCCGATTACGTTGATAAAAACGCTGTGCCTGAATAAGTCGAGAAGTGTCTAAATACGAGAATTCATCATCGGTAAAGCCCAGCAAACGACGCTTGTAAGCATCCCGATAATCGTTGTATTTGTTGTTGTTGGTAATGTAAAAATAAACGGTCGTTCCCAAAGCGGCATAAACTAATGGGATTTTCCAATACTTTTTGTTGTACGCCTGACCCAATCCAGGAATCACTGCCGAATAAAAAGCAGCACGTGAAGGGGCAAGCATGTTGATGGGTTTGGCAGGTGTATTGAGACTATCAGCGGGTTTCACAGGGGTTGTCGGTGCAGGCGTTTGTTGTGCCCAACCGGTAGAGATTGATAAACAACCCCAGCAAAAGAGTATGTAAATCCATCGAATCACCCTTTTTGCAACAATTTGAGTATCCGGTTAAAGTCTTCTTCCGAATGAAAGGGAACCGAAATCTTACCTTTTCCGTTGCCACCGATTTTAACTTCTACTTTAGCGCCAAAGAATTCAGTCATTGTTTTTTGGTGCGAAGGCGCTAGGGCAAAAGAGGTTGCCTTTTTACTCTTGGGGGCGGCCGGTTTTTGACCTTCTTGGTATTTTTTTACCAATGCCTCGGTTTCGCGAACGGAAAGGTTTTGACTAATGATTTTGTGATAAATATCGGCTTGTGCTTCGTGATCTTCTATGTTGATGATGGCACGCCCGTGGCCCATGGAAATAAAGCCGTCACGAATTCCCGTTTGAATGATGGGATCCAATTTTAACAAACGCAAATAATTGGCAATCGTCGAGCGTTTTTTGCCCACACGATCGCTCATTTGCTCTTGCGTCAATTGAATTTCTTCCATCAAACGTTGGTACGAAAGTGCAATCTCGATCGGATCCAGGTCATGACGCTGAATATTTTCGACCAAAGCCATTACCAGTGATTCATTGTCATTGGCGATGCGGATGTACGCGGGAATTGTGGTGAGTCCAACCAACTTTGAAGCGCGCAAACGGCGTTCTCCAGAGATTAATTGGTATTGGTTAAAATCGAGCTTTCGTACCGTAATGGGTTGGATAACCCCCAATTCACGAATCGAAGTCGCCAATTCTTGAAGCGCTTCTTCATTGAAATTGGAACGGGGTTGAAACGGGTTAATCGCCACCGCATCGATATCAATTTCCAAAATATTGCCGATTAGTTTGTCGGCATTTTTATCTTCAACCGAACGAATATCGTTGTCTGGATCTTTCAATAAAGCCGACAATCCACGTCCAAGCGCTTGTTTTTTAATTGCTTTTGTCATACCCCATTAACTATTTTTCTTAATCACCTCTTCGGCCAAACTCAAGTAGTTGGTAGCTCCTTTGCTGGTAGCGTCAAAGTTGATGATACTTTCCCCAAAACTAGGGGCTTCACTCAATTTTACATTGCGTTGAATGATGGTTTTAAACACCATATCATTGAAATGTTTTTGTACTTCTTCGACGACTTGATTGGACAAACGTAAACGTGAATCATACATGGTTAGCAGCATTCCTTCAATATCCAAGGCTGGGTTGTGAATTTTTTGGACACTTTTGACCGTGTTGAGTAATTTACCCAACCCTTCCAAAGCAAAATATTCGCACTGAATTGGAATAATCACCGAATCAGCAGCCGTCAACGCATTCAAGGTTAGTAATCCCAACGAAGGTGCGCAGTCGATTAAAATATAATCATAGTGGTTGCGAATATCCTTTAAGGCTTCGCGCAACATGTATTCGCGGTTTTCTTTGTCGACCAATTCGATTTCAATCGCTACCAAATCAATGTGGGCCGGAATGACATCCACATTAGGCGAAGTGCTTTGCACAACAGCTTCCGAAGGGATATTGCTGTGTTCTAAAATTTGATACGTACCGATAGCTACCGATTCCACATCAATTCCTAATCCTGAAGTAGCATTGGCTTGTGGGTCGGCGTCAATAAGTAAGACTTTTTTTTCTAAAACACCTAAGGAGGCCGCCAAATTAACCGAAGTAGTGGTTTTGCCGACACCGCCTTTTTGATTTGCAATTGCAATGATTTTACCCATGAAAATTCGCGTCAAATTTAAGAGGTGTAAAAATACGCTTTTTTATGGTTTATTCAAGTCTTATTTGTTAACAATCGACTAAAGTTAGTCCTCCCTTTTCGCTTAAAATCTGCGGTAGAGTACCTTACCTTTGGGTACAAAAAAAAGGGCCGAACCCCTTAATTTTATGTCTTACTGCCTTTGCTTTTAATCATTGCTTCGAGCATGTCCCACATTTCTTGGGGTATCTTTTCCAGAATATTAAACTGCCCTGCACCTTGCAACCATTCGCCTCCATCAATCGTTACCACTTCCCCGTTGATATATGCCGAAAAGTCCGAAACCAAATAGGCTGCTAAGTTGGCCAATTCTTGATGATCGCCCACACGACGCAAAGGTACTTTTTTGGACATGTCAAATTTTTCAGCCAAATCACCAGGAAGCAATCGGTCCCAAGCCCCTTTAGTAGGAAACGGTCCCGGAGCAATCGCGTTCATACGAATGCCATATTTTGCCCATTCTACGGCCAAACTGCGGGTCATTGCGAGCACGCCTGCTTTGGCTGTTGCGCTGGGAACTACATAACCCGACCCGGTCCAAGCGTAGGTCGTCACAATATTCAACACATTGCAATTCGTTTGTTTTGCTGCAATCCAATGCTTTCCAAACGCCAACGTACAGTTTTTGGTTCCTTTTAAAACAATATCAATGATGGTGTCAAACGCATTTGCCGATAAGCGCTCGGTGGGTGAAATAAAGTTTCCCGCCGCATTGTTCAACAAAACGTCTACCTTTCCATACCGTTCAATTACTGCCGCCAACATCGCTTCAACTTGGTCGTAATGCCGCACATCACAAGCAAGCGGTAAACAAGTCCCTCCCGTGGCAGCTTCCAGTTCGGCCGCCGTAGTTTTTAACTTGTCCAAATCCCGAGAAGTGATGGCTACTTGAGCGCCCAATTCCATAAAATATTTCGTCATGGCTTTACCCAAGCCACTTCCACCGCCTGTAATAACAATGGTTTTTCCTTCCAAAGCTCCGTCGCGAAGCATTTTAGCTGCAAAATTCATAGAGGTCTATTTTTCGTAAAGATAGGAATTAATTTTATATGCATGCATAATAAAATTAATTTTAGGGCGACCCTCCTCACGTCGGCCGGGTCATCCGTTGCAAGTCCGTTGGCTCCCTTCGTACACCATCCGGGCTTTCCACTACTACCCCTGGCGCGGGGTTGCTGCTTTAATTTGTCGATATGTCAATTTGCCTATGTGTCAATGAGCTAAAGAGTTTACCTATTTGCTCGTAAGCAGTTGATAAACAATCTAGATTACACTCTTTACACCCATATACTTTTCCACTTCCTACACCCTTACACTTTCTAAAATTCAACAAAAAAAATCGAACCTAGTTTCCCAAGTTCGACTTTTATAAGTAGTATTCGAATTTAGTTTAGCTCCTTATCGTTTGATGATTTTTTGGGTATAGAAATGACTCGCATCTTGTGCAGTAACGATATAAATGCCCGAGGATAAGTCAGAAACATCCATAGTATATAAATAGTTGTTGTTATTTTCTAATTGATTCTGTCGGATACGTTTGCCGCTAGTGTCAAATAATGAATAGGTAACCAACCCATTTAAATCACCCGGTTGTATTTGCAATGCACCATCCACAACTTCAGATATCAAACTGAATTCAGGTTTTGGAAGAGGATTTGTTACAACTAATGCATTGAAATTAGTAACCACATTGTCCACGATCAATCGGGTGCCAAATACTGGAGTTTGTTCTTCTTTAGCCGTTTTTAAAGTGATGTACATGTACGAGGGTGGTGCTGTTGAATGGAATGGGATAAAGCTGTACACGTATTCAAAATTGGCTCCTGTGGGTAGTAAATCTATAGTGGTCGAACCTATTTCTTCTCCCAGTTCATCAAGCACGGTTATTTTTGCCTCACCTGTTTCATTTCCAAAGGGTAAAAATTTATAATACAATCCCAATAGGGTGACATTGGCTCCTGGTTCAATAGGCACTCCGGCATTCCAGCCTGGACTGTCCAATTCGGGATTGTTAAATATTGATGCTTCGGCCATTATAGCTTCATTTTGCGATTGATTGAATCCATTAGACAACTCCATGGCATACATGCCGGATTGACTTTCTGTGGTAGCGAATACGAAAGAAGGGATACACCAAGGATACTGGATTTGATCCATTTCGGTTTCCCCTGTTGTCGGGTTCATACTAGCCAATTGCACAAAATCCATACCCCAATTGGAAGGGAGAAAATTCTCTTTAACAATTTCAAAATCGCCATTGACTACTTGGGCAAAACCACACCAACTAAGAAGAAAGGCGGTCATACTGGAAATAAGGTAATTTTTTTTCATAGGATTTGATTTGTTCGTTTTTTGATTATTGATTGGTTGTCCAAAAGTACAATTTGTTTCAATAGAGGCTTCTATTTTTTCATTCCATCAAACATAGAGAAATCGAACAGACTCTACCCAAAATATGGTTTACATCAGGCAAACAGCAGAAGTATTATGTTGATTAACAAATGGAGACTGCATTATTCAAAGCTGTGAAGTCCAACCAAAATGATTTTGGATGATGGTGGATTTGTTTTCGAGTAAGTAATTTTTATAGGCTTCAGCCACGGGAGACAGATTTTTGGATTTCATCCAGATCATGTTCCATTGGGACGATTGGGGGAGTCCTTCGGCGGGTATGATTTGCACATCGCCGTTTTGTAACTCATTTTTGATACCAATCACTGGCATGATAGAGCACCCCAGTCCGGCCATAATGGCTTGCTTGACAGCTTCGTTGCTGGTGAGTTCCATTTTTTTGGTTCCCTTGCTGTCCAACTGGTTTAAAAACCGTTCCATGACAAAGCGACTACCCGAACCCGCTTCCCGATAAATTAGCGGCAAGGCTTGAATGGCTTCGAGGGTCAGCGGTTTTTTGGGCATGGGAAAATCGCGGTTGGCCACAAGCACGAGTTGGTTTTCCATCAGCGGAATGCTTTGCACCGATAGATCCGGGAAAAGCGATACGAGGGCAAAATCCACTTCATTATTTTCGAGCGAGCGTACGACCCTATTTTTATTGGTAACATCCAGCACTAGCTCTACTTCGGTATGTTGTTTTAAAAAGTCGGCAAGTAAAAACGGTATCACATATTTCCCAGTAGACACCGAGGTGATGCTCAATTTTCCGCTTAGTTTGCCTTTGTACGCCATCGTTTTGTAGTTGATGGCTTGCACTTCGTTTAATATGTTTTGGGCCGCCCGGGCGATTTCCATTCCAAATTCGGTGACATACAACTGCCGCCCCACCACTTCGGTCAGCGGAATATCAAACTGATCCTGAAAATTACGCAACTGAATCGATACAGCGGGTTGGGTGAGGTAGAGTTGTTCTGCTGCTTTAGTGATGCTTTTGGTTTCGGTGACTTTCAAAAACACTTGCAATTGGTGCAGGGTGTAATTCATAACCTTTTTTTATGGATAAGTAACAAATATATCTATTTTTTTTATGTTGCTTATAAAAAGGAAGCGTTAATGTGTCAATAAGTCAATGTGTCTATGAGTCAATGGTTAGGTTCTTATTCTTTTTAAGTTGGAAATTATGCGTTCTAAATAAGGGAGTAATTTTTTATCACTTTTTAGGTCTGAGGCAATTAACCAACGATGAAAATTTTTCAAATCCTTTTTTTAAAAAATACCCTTTCAGAATGTTGTAGGCATTTTCAGCTTTTTAGGTAGTGTCGGTTATAATTGGCAAATAATGATTAAAAGTGTCTTCAGCCGTTTGTGTTCCAACTTTGGTTGATTCCCCTATTCCTAGTATCTTCGTAAAAAAAGCGAAGTGATGGTATCGAAATTTCCTCAGATGGGTTCTAGTATTTTTTCTGAAATGTCGCAATTGGCAATGCATTATAATGCCATTAATTTGTCGCAGGGATTTCCAGATTTTCCAATAGATGGTCGTTTGAAAATACATTTAGCTCAAGCGGCAAAGTCCGATGTTCATCAATACGTGCCGATGGCTGGTTATGGTCCTTTGCTTGAACGTTTGGCCACATTAACAGAAACGCAATACGGTCGTTCGATCAATCCGCAACATGAAATACTCGTAACAGCAGGAGCTACTCAGGGAATTTTTTCAGCCATTCAAGCATTGGTGCATCCGGGGGATGAGGTTATCGTTTTAGATCCTAGTTATGATTGCTATACTACTCCTATCCATTTGGTGTCAGCGCATCCTGTTCGGGTGCCCTTAGGACCTGATTTCTTACCTGATTGGCCCCAAATCGAAGCTGCTGTGTGTTCGCGTACCCGTATGATTATTATCAACAGTCCCCACAATCCCTCGGGGCGGGTTTGGAACTCAAGTGATTATCTTGCTTTACAAAAATTGGTAGCACAACATCCGCAGCTACTCGTGCTTTCGGATGAAGTATATGAGTATATCACATTTGTAACAGGCCCCCAATCGGTACATCAATATCCGCAGTTATGGGAACGTTGTATTTCGGTTTCTTCGTTTGGAAAATCATTTCATTGCACCGGTTGGAAGGTGGGTTATGTTGTCGCTTCTGAACCGCTCATGCGCGAGATAAAAAAGGTACATCAGTTTTTGGTTTTCAGTGTCAATTCGGTGGCTCAAGTAGCATTAGCGTCCTATTTGGAGGATGTTTCAGTGGCTGATTTAGGGGATTTTTATCGCCAAAAGCGCGATTATTTCGCCCGTTTGATGCAAACGACTGCTTTTACCTTACTTCCTTGTGAGGGGTCCTATTTTCAGTTGGTTAGTTGGCCAACGGCTGCTGTTGAATCGGATATGAGTTTGGTGAAACGTATGGTACAGGAAGTGGGTGTAGCAGCGATTCCTTTGTCACCATTTTATGAACATCCACCTCAAAATCAACATCTTCGATTTTGTTTTGCCAAATCCGATACCACCCTAGAGCGGGCCGTTGAAAGATTACAAAAAATAAAATTTTGAAACGTAAAAAAAACTTTATATTTGCATCGCTCAAATCGGGATGTAGCGCAGCCTGGTAGCGTACTAGCATGGGGTGCTAGGGGTCGCTGGTTCGAATCCAGTCATCCCGACCGAAGAAAAACCGGACAGTGTCCGGTTTTTTTGTGGGTATCCTGAGCGCAAAATTTATTTTGCAGCGAAGGATACCCACAAAAAAACAACTGCGAAGCGGTCGGTTTTTGAGTCACAGTCACAGTCGCAGTCGCAGTCTCAGTCGCAGTCGCAGTCACAGTCGCAGTCGCAGTCTCAGTCGCAGTCTCAGTCGCAGTCGCAGTCTCAGTAACAGTCGCAGTCGCAGTCTCAGTCGCAGTCTCAGTCGCGGTCGCAGACGCAGTCACAGTCACAGTCACAGTCGCAGTCGCAGTCACATTCACAGTTGCAGTCTCAGTCGCAGTCGCAGTCGCAGTCGCGGTCTCAGTCGCAGTCTCAGTCGCAGTCACAGTCGCAGTCACAGTCGCAGTCACAGTCGCAGTCGCAGTCACAGTCGCAGTCACATTCACAGTTGCAGTCGCAGTCGCAGTCGCAGTATTATCACCTTAATGGTTGGGAGCAGCGTGCCGCAGGCGATATAAATCCCTCTTTTTTTTATGCATTTACCTTTTCTTTAATGCTCTATAAAACAATCAAAAAATGGGTGAATTACTCCTAATCACTTAACAGGTAAATGATTATTTCTAAATATTACGGTTAAAGAGTCAGTCATTACATCACGCGAGATATAGATGAATTTGTATTTCATTACGGAGTCAGCATTTAATTCCAAAAAATGGTTTCTTTCTGGGTCTAAAACACTCGTTTTACAACTCTTTTTTATCTTAAAAATTTTTGCAAACGGACCACAATTCGACGTTTGTAAAGAATCTTCCGACTTAAGAACATGACCATTATTGACGACTACCTTTGAATTGAAATAGGCTCCACTGAAAAATAAAAGTGAGAATTTGGCATTTTCAGCGTTAAAGGTTTTTAAATAGTGATAGTCTATTTTGTTAAATTTTGGTTCTTCATTGCTTGCCTTTGATTCTTTGCAACTGCACAAAATGATGAACACCAAACATGGAAAAATTTTATTCATCACAAAGTTTTTGATGTTTAAAAGTTATCTCTTTTGTAAAATAAAATCATTACAATTTTTATATTCCCATGCATGTAAAATACAATTGCACGCCCTATTTCTTTGAGAGTGCGTTTAAGTATTGGGTAAGCTCTAGCAACGATGCTTCCTCTTTGATTTTAAAATCGATTTGCTTAAAAAATGAGGCAATATCGGGTGCAATATTCGTTAATAGTCGCTCCAAATCTTTCTTTTTTTCGGGGATTGCAATCATATCTGTAGGCGTTTTGATAAAGAATCTCACTTTTTCAGGATAAAACTTGGCAGGTTTATCTTCGCGATAACTGGTAACCGCAGGCTCACCTTTTTGAAAAGCTATCGTTTCACGCGCTAATAAAGTATAAGTTGTTGTATTTAAACCAATTCGACGTAAATACCCAAAGCGTATTTTTCCATCAAAAGGATAGGCAAAAAAGCCATAATGCTTGTTATCAATTACAATTTCGCAACTGTCTTTTTTTTCTAAATAGTAGAGTTTATCCTCTTTTTTAAACTCCATTTCATCTTTAAAAGCATTGTAACGAATTTCGGGTTTGAGCTCTTTCGAATAGCAGGAGATCGAGGCGGGTTTAAACTCTTTATCCCAATAAGGAGATCCTTCGTATGTAGTTGGAATCGAATCATTGGCATTAAAAAACAACAACCCTTGATCGTTATTAAACGACACAGTGTTGGTTTGCGCTTTAGCGAGCATCAAGCAAAAAATAAACAAAAAAATGCTGAAAGAAAAACGTTTCATAGGCATAGAATTAAAAAGAATTATAACTTATTTTAATATTAATTTATTCTTCCAAAAGCACTTCCAAAATCTGAATCGCGGCTTCACTAATTTTAGTTCCCGGACCGAAAACGGCTACGGCGCCGGCATCAAATAGAAATTGGTAGTCTTGTGCAGGTATCACTCCGCCTACAATGACCATTATATCTTCGCGTCCGTATTTTTTTAGTTCTTCAATGACTTGGGGCACCAAGGTTTTATGTCCCGCCGCTAGGGAGGATACGCCTAAAATATGTACATCATTTTCCACCGCTTGTTTGGCTGCTTCGGCTGGGGTTTGAAACAAAGGGCCAATGTCTACATCAAAACCTACGTCGGCATAGCCCGTAGCGACTACCTTTGCCCCACGATCATGACCGTCTTGCCCCATTTTGGCAATCATAATGCGTGGACGACGGCCCTCTTTCTTGGCAAAAGCATTGGCCAATTCTTGGGCTTTGTTGAAACTTTCATCGTTTTTAATTTCTTTACTATACACGCCGCTAAAACTTCTAATTTGTGCTTTATACCGTCCGAAAACCGTTTCTAGAGCGTCACTGATTTCTCCTAAAGTTGCTCGTAATCGGGCGGCTTCTACCGCTAAAGATAGTAAATTTTCCCCACCGTTTTTCGCCGATTCCGTAATACGCGCTAAGGCCGCTTGTACCGCTTGGGTATCGCGACTTGCTTTAATCTGTTCCAAGCGTTCGATCTGCTGACGGCGCACGGTTTGGTTGTCTACTTCCAAAATATGCAATGGATCTTCTTTGTCCAATCGGAATTTGTTTACCCCTACAATCAC
>CANHRI010000011.1 GCA_947463515.1 Flavobacteriaceae bacterium | reverse complement strand
GGCTTCATTGATTTCTTTCTTAAAAATAATTTCCGACGCTCCTTTGGCACCCATCACGGCAATCTCAGCCCCAGGCCATGCAAAATTCATATCGGCACCAATGTGTTTCGAGTTCATTACATCATAAGCTCCTCCGTAGGCTTTTCGGGTAATGACAGTCACTTTGGGAACCGTCGCCTCACTCAAAGCATACAATAATTTAGCCCCATGAACAATAATCCCATTCCATTCCTGGTCCGTCCCGGGTAAGAATCCAGGGACATCAACCAACACCAACAACGGGATGTTGAAACAATCGCAAAAACGGGTAAAACGGGCTGCTTTAATCGAACTCTTCACATCCAAACAACCGGCCAAATACATCGGATTATTGGCCACTATACCGATACTTCGTCCCGCCAAACGAGCAAATCCAACGACAATATTTTCGGCATAATCTTTATGAATTTCAAAAAAGGAATCCTCATCGACAAGTCCATCGATTACCTCATGCATATCATAGGGTTTGTTGGCATTTTCAGGAACTAGGGTGTCCAATTTTTCGCGCAACTCCTCGCCCAATGCATAGGGCAACTGAGGTGTTTTCTCTTTATTATTCTGAGGAATATAACTCAAAAGTCGTTTAACATCTTCCAAACATTCCACCCCATTGGGTGAGGTTAAATGGGCCACGCCTGATTTGGTCGAATGGGTACTTGCACCCCCTAATTCTTCGGACGTTACTTCTTCATTGGTTACTGTTTTTACCACATTGGGGCCCGTGACAAACATATAGCTGTTGTTTTCCACCATGATGGTAAAATCGGTAATCGCGGGGGAATACACGGCACCGCCTGCACAAGGTCCCATAATCGCTGAAATCTGAGGAATCACCCCGCTCGCCTGCACATTGCGGTGAAAAATATCGGCATACCCTCCCAACGAGCGAACACCTTCTTGAATACGAGCGCCACCCGAATCGTTTAAACCAATCATCGGCGCGCCATTACGCAGGGCCAAATCCATCACCTTACAAATTTTTTCCGCATGGGTTTCAGAGAGTGATCCGCCGAAAACGGTAAAATCTTGTGCAAATACATAGACTAAACGACCGTGAATGGTTCCGTAACCGGTTACTACTCCATCACCGTAATAGATTTCTTTGTCCATACCAAACTCGGTCGTTCGGTGCGTGACTAGCATTCCGATTTCTTCAAACGAACCCTCATCCAACAAATAAAGAATACGTTCTCGAGCCGTTAAACGCTTTTTCTCATGCTGCTTCGCAATACGATTGGCGCCTCCTCCCAATTGGGCTAAGGCGATTTTCTCCATCAAAACTTTATTTTTATCTTCCATGATTTCTAACTAGGCGTTGGGCACGCGCAAGATTTTTTTATCGTTACTATATTGTTGTAAAGCGAGGTAAGCTGCAATTTCTGCCTCGGTATCCATTTGAACTTTTAACTTTTCAGCATCGTAATATTTTTTCACAAAACCTGTATCAAATTCCCCCGAACGAAACGCTTCATGTTGCATCACGAATTTCCCAAAGGGCAAAGTTGTCGCTACTCCTTTTACAATATACTGGTCAATCGCTTCAATCATTTTTTCAATTGCTTCCTCACGCGTTTTCCCATACGTCACCAACTTCGACAACATTGGGTCATAATAAATCGGCACATCCATTCCTTCGGCAATACCATTATCTACACGAATTCCTTCGCCTTCGGGCAAGCGGTATACCTCAAGATTCCCCACATTGGGCAGGAAATCATTCATCGGATCTTCGGCATAGACGCGTAATTCCATCGCATGGCCTTGAATTTGCAAGTCTTCCTGTTTCATCGGTAAGGCTTCTCCACGGGCAACGCGAATTTGCCATTCAACCAAATCCAATCCCGAAATCATCTCGGTTACAGGATGCTCCACTTGCAAACGGGTATTCATTTCCAAGAAATAAAAATTCAGGTTTTCATCAAGTAAAAACTCTACGGTTCCCGCTCCCAGGTAGTCACAGGCCTGGGCTACTTTTACAGCTGCCTCCCCCATTTCTTTGCGTTTTTCGGGTGTAAGTACCGCCGAAGGAGCCTCCTCAACTACTTTTTGATGGCGGCGTTGCACCGAACATTCCCGTTCAAACACATACACCACATTGCCATGGCTATCGGCCATTACTTGGATTTCGATATGACGCGGTTTGGACACATATTTTTCAATAAACACCGAACCATCGCCAAAAGCCGAAGTCGCCTCACTAATGGCACGTTCCATTTGGGACTCAAAATCTTCCTCGCGTTCAACGATACGCATTCCTTTACCTCCACCACCGGCAGAGGCTTTGATTAATATGGGAAAGCCTACCTCTTTAGCTGTTTTTTTCGCTTCTTCTACATCAACAATGGCATGGTCTACGCCGGGTACCATCGGAATGTCATAGTGCATTACAGCTTCTTTGGCGGCCAATTTGCTTCCCATCATTTCGATAGCTTTCGGTTGGGGTCCGATGAAAATAATCCCGTTTTCCTCACATAATGCCGAAAACGATGCATTTTCACTTAAAAAACCATAGCCTGGATGGATGGCATCTACGCCCAATGACTGCGCTACTTCTATAATTTTATCGCCTTTCAAGTAGGATTGTGCTGAAGGTGCGGGTCCGATACATACCGCTTCGTCAGCAAACTTTACATGGAGGGCATTGCGATCGGCTTCAGAGAACACCGCTACCGTTTTGATGCCCATTTTCTTCGCGGTTTTCATGACACGGATGGCTATTTCGCCGCGATTAGCCACTAATAATTTAGTTATTTTTTTCATGACTCAAATTCAATTAAAAGTTGGCCTTTATCTACCGCTTGTCCTTTCACCACAGCAATGGATTTAATTTTACCCTCCCGTGGTGATAGAAAACTATTTTCCATTTTCATGGCTTCCAAAATCAAAAGTGGATCGTTTTCTTGAACTTCATCACCAACCTCCACATTGATTTCCAAAATCAAACCTGGCATTGGGGCTTTGATGGCATTAACCACTTTATGGCGTCCGCGTTCAATACCCATACGACTGATCAATTGATCTAATCCATCGGCAATGGATACTTCATAGATATTGTTATTGACATTGATCGTATATTTTTTAGCGACAAAATCGGCAGCTACAATTTCAGCAGTATAGGATCGATTGTCTTTTAAAATATGAAACGAATGAGTTCCCGTGGCCACGGCATCGAGGTGTTGCAACGAACTTTCATCGAGGTCAAAAGTTGCCCCAGTGTGCACAGAAAGGGTATAGGATTTTTGCATAGTGCTGTCATTTTAGGATTGTAAATTTAGGGAATCGAAATCGATTGCGCTATGACAAAAAAAATTAATTTGGTTATTACGTATAGGTCAAAAAAAAGACGAACCGAAGTTCGTCTTACTATTGTAGTGAAGTTTCTTTATGCTTTATTTTCCAGCGTCAAATCCACGGTGAGCTTAGCCGTTTCCGACAAGGTTTTCTTAGCCAGGGCGGGAACTGTTAAATCGTAATCCTTAAGCTTTACCGTGAACGTACCGTCCAAATGAATTTTTGCTCCTTCTACTTTTAGTGTCATCTTGGTTTTTACTTTCTGCGTCACCCCATGAATTGTCAAATCGCCTTCTACGTCATAGGTTCCGTTTTGAGGTTGAAAACCAACGATTTTTCCTTTAAAAGTGGCTTTGGGCAACTTATCACTGTCCATATAGTTCTCGTTAAAATGTTCTTCCATCAACGGAATTTTAAAACGAAAAGACTTAATCATCACTTGGATGGCTAAGTCGCCACTATTTTTATCCAAGAGCGCCGAAACGGCATTGTTGGTGGCGGCCACTTGATCGGTAGCTCCCGGAACAGTGGCATCAAACTTAACAACTCCCGTTCGGGTGATCATTTTTTGGGCGTGTAGCATTCCACTGAGCAGGAGTAGCAAACACAGTAAATTCTTTTTCATAGCCATTTATATTAGTCCAATGGGTAGTTGTTGGCCGCCCAGTTTTCGATAATTGCAATCCGTGTGGTATTCATTTTTCCGGTAGGAGGCATAATTTCGCCACAAGCTGTTCCTTTAATTCGGCACAATAAATTACCATTTTGCGTATTGTCTTTTACGTCTTCATACGTCAACAACGAAAACTCATCCACTCCATTGTGGCAACCTGTACAATTATTCGTCATAATAGGCTTGACATTTTTGTTGTAGGAAGGATTAGTAACGATACCCGAAGCCTCTTCAAACGTAGACGATTCACAGGCATATTGTAACCCTATCAGTCCCAAAAACAACAATCCGATTAGGGACAATTTAAAAAAATTCGTTTTCATAGCAATTGCAATTAAAATACACGGTATAAGTTGAATCCGAAGAAAATTCCTCGGTTAAAATCCCCTGTCGCTGTGGTAAAATAGCTCACATCATTCATCGCTTGGCTGTTTGATAACACCAACTGAAAGACGTGACCTCCTGTTTCGATATCGACACCCACGGTAAGCGGATTTTGATAAGGGTCATTGGAAACGGTATTGAATCGTTGGGCGTATTCCCAGTTAAAACTACAGCGTTTAGAGAACTTATAACGTCCTCCTAAAGCCATTAAAAACTGACTCTTTTCTTCCAAAAGCGGGTCGTACAAGTTTTTATGAATGTACATTGGGGTAAGTTGTAGCGAAAAATTCTCTGAAAACTTACGTGAAATCAATAACTGATTGGAAAAAGCAAAACGATCCGTTCCCGATAATTCGGGATATTCTTCTTTTTCCAATTGGGAATTAATATCCATAGTATGATATCCAACAATAGTTACAGGAAAACCATCTACCTCTTGGGCCATAAGTCGGTATTTGCCCGACAATTCATAAGTTTTTGCAAGCGTATGACGCGAAAAACCTAAAGTAAGCCACTCCGTTGCGCCGTATAAACCCCCTAATTTTGTGAGGGCATTATCCAATCCAAAAAAGTTATCGAAACCATTGGTCAAATCCCCAAACCGGTGGGCTACTAAAAAATACCACTCGCCTTTGGCTGCCATTTTGGTTGACTGCATGGTACAAATTTGTTGTCCCTTGAATGCAGCGCTAACCGCTTCTTTTTTATTTTGATCTTGATTGAGTTCGTTCAATAAATCGTCTTGCGCATGCAATGTTGTTGAGCAACAACCCATTGCAATCCACGCCAAGGCTACTATTTTTTTCATGGTTAAGGAATTAAAGTACATTGATCCATTTTTATTTCATCGAGAAAATCATCGTATCCGATGACACGTCCTTTTACGGTGATTATGGCCCCCACTTTGGCTGACAAAGGAGCTTGACTGATGCAGACTACCTTTTCATCCAACAGAAGTTGGTTACCCTCTACCACAGTTACGGTTCCTGAAACTTCGGTGGGTTTTTCCAAATAAGTAGCATTTGCTTTTTCGGTGTTAGCAACAAAAGCTTGATGCAAGTCTAGGGCTTTAAGCGTAAATGCAGCGGTTTCTTTTTGAACATCACGTCGTTCAGAATGATAGACATAACGATAGCCAAAGTAACCAGCAACAGCTACAAGAAGTAAGCCTATTAGTCCTATTTTAAAGGATTTTTTCATTTACTCGACAATAATTTTTTTCCAAGCTTTTTGGCCTTCACCTTGGATTTCCAATAGATAGGAACCTACGGCTAAACCCTCTACTTGAATTTCTTTAGCATTTTCAGTATTGGAAAAAGAAAGCGTACGAATTAACTGCCCTGAAAGTGTATAAACACTTACCGTTTCAATACCCCAAGTAGCACTAACTGTTACCGCTCCGCGTGAAGGATTAGGATAAACACTCACGGCCACTGGAGCGATTTCTTGCGTACTTAAATTGGTAAAAGGAGTGTCGATAGCATACCCGCGATTAGCTCCACCATGGTTATTAATCGTGTAATTGGCCGTACTACTTCTTGCCCAAGCAATATCAAGGGTAGTATCGTCAAAATTAAAAGTATAATCACTGCTATCGCCTGTACTCAAGGCACGTGTACATACGATGGTGCGTAAACCTGCGGAAGGAATGTTGTTGGTATTGGAAACTAAGGTCCAATGATTTGTCGTATCGGTAATGGGAGAAAAACCTTCGCCATTGAAACGCGCGTCAACTACAGATACATTGTTCCAGTAAACCAAATCTTGCCCCACGGCCATCCCTTGCGTTCCCGTAAATGAACCAAATTGTAATCCAAACCAGCGATCATTGGGTCCGATCATAGTCAACGTGACTGTTGATGTGTTACTATCCAGTAAAAAATTGGCGCGGACATTGGTCGAAAGATTGACTACACCTGTTGCTTTTTGTTGTCCAAATGCTTGAAAAGCAACAATACACATCAATAAAAGAGTAAATTTTTTCATAGTGTTTTTTTTGTTTAAATATAAATAAAAATGTCCGAACAAAACAAATGCCCTTGTAAATCTATTTACGGAAAACAATTAAACGAGTTTTTTTGTCTACTCCAAAAATTGAAAAAATACTACAAAACCCACAACATTTCCCGTAAGGGTAAAACAGCTTTAGAAGTCCAAAACATAGCAAAATCTTCAAACTCATTTTCAAAAGACTCTTGCAAAGCTCCCCATGTTTGTAGCGTATGGCTTGGCGTTAATCGTGTTATTTGATCCATAAGCCAACGTCCTTCCGCTTCAGGCAGTACCGTTTCAATCACTCCATGAAGCGCATGCACTCGTATGTGAAGCATGGGCCACGTTTTTCCTTTTTTTTGTTTTTGAAAAGAAGAAAAATCGGGTTGGATACCTCCCCAAATTATTTTAGCTGTTGGTTTAGGTAAGAGAATTCGTTCGTCATCAAGGACAGACATTATATAATTGGGCGCAACTTTGGGATGCGGAATTTTAAAATCAAACCAATTTTGCAACGGATCATCCAAACAAAGTCCGTGCATATAATTGAACAACGATTTTCGTAATCCAAAGCTAAAACGGTCATGATTAACACCCGTTTGATCGGTAAATTCGATATCGTTGTGGGCAAATGAAATGGGTTGCTTTTGAGGGACAATGCCATAAGCCTCGGGATCTAATCCAATGGGACTATGGGCTGTCAGTGCAAATTGATGCCAAAAACCCGATTGCACAATTCCTAAGGAAAATAATTGGCGTACCATTTCGAGACTATCGATGGTTTCCTGCACCGTTTGCGTTGGATACCCATACATCAAATACGCATGAACCATGATGCCGCTTTCGGTAAAATTTCGGGTCACTCGCGCTACTTGCGCTACCGTAACGCCTTTTTGAATGAGCGCCAACAACCGATCGGAGGCGACCTCGAGGCCCCCAGAAACCGCAATACATCCTGACGCTTTTAGCAACAAACAGAGGTCCCGGTTAAAACTCTTTTCAAACCGAATATTGGTCCACCAGGTCACCACCAAATTGCGCCGTAAAATCTCAAGCGCCAATTCGCGCATCAACGCAGGAGGAGCTGCTTCGTCGACAAAATGAAAACCCGATTCGCCGGTTTGCGCGATCAACGTTTCCATGCGATCGACCAACATTCGGGCATGAATGGGTTCGTAAACTTTGATATAATCGAGTGAAATATCGCAAAAAGTACATTTGCCCCAATAGCATCCGTGCGCCATGGTCAGTTTATTCCATCGGCCATCACTCCACAAACTGTGCATAGGATTGGCGATTTCAATCACCGAAAGATACTCCGTCAACAAAAGATCAGTATAGTCAGGTGTACCCACTTCTGTTTGCTTATAATCACCAACGGTGGCATCGTTTTTATATACCACTTCACCTGCTACGCGAAGGTGGGTCCGTTTCCACACCTGTTGTGCCACTGGCAGTTGAAGATTGGCATATAAAAGTTCGATAGGGAGCTCTCCATCGTCGAGGGTGATATAATCAAAAAAATCGAAAACTCGCGAATCGGTCAGTTGGCGTAACTCCGTGTTGGGAAAGCCACCGCCCATAGCGATTTTTGTATTGGGATAATGGGACTTTATCCATTGGGCACAGCGAAAAGCACTGTACAAATTACCCGGAAATGGCACCGAAAAACAGACCAAAGCAGGTTGTTCCCGTTGCATGGTTGTTGCTAAGCGTTGTAACGTAAATTCATCAACAAAGGTAGGCGCTTGTTGCAGCGCCTCGTAGAGTAGATCAAAACTGTTGGCACTGCGACCCAAGCGTTCTGCATAGCGCGAAAACCCAAAATTTGAATCGACACACTCCACAATGAAATCCGATACATCTTCGAGATATAGGGTAGCCAAATGTTTGGCCTTATCCTGTAATCCCATGGCACCGAAAGCCCATTCTAAATCATCTAACTGTGAAAAACGGGATGCTTCGGGCAGAAAATTTCCCGAGCAAATTAGTCGAGCCAAATTGGGTTGCTTTCCTTGCAAAAAAGCAACTACAGCGGCAATGGTTTGAATATAAACCGAGCGCATCTGAAAAATCCGTTGCGCATTTTCGGACATTGATTCTTGGACCTTTGACGCTTCAAAAATGGCTTCTAATCCCTTGGGGGAAAACAAATCCAACACCACTTCGAGTCCCAAATCCATTTGATACGCCGAAATCGAACGGATATTCAAAAACCCTTTCAAGTACGCCGTCGCAGGATACGGCGTATTGAGTTGTGTAAATGGGGGCGTGATAAGAAGCAGTGCAGCCAAGGATTCGGATTTTCTACAAAAATAGAATTTAACGCACAATTAGGAATTTGAAAAGGAGGCTATTTTTAAAATTCTTTACATTTGACAAAAATTAACTCATGCCCACCGATTGTATCGACTACCGTGAATTGCCCCAGTTTTCCGAACTTATTCGGGATTATTTGGATCAAAAGGCATCGGTACAACCGTTATACCATCGCTATCCAAGCCTTCCTCATTTTGAAGCGCAATGCCAAGAAAAAGCAGCCCATTACAGCACAGCCCTACGTGAAGGTTTAGTCACCGAGTGGCGTCGGCAATACGAGGGATTTAGGCTTTCGGAAGCTTCTGAAGCGCACTTGAATGCCCTGCATGAACCGACGACATTTACGATTACGACCGGACACCAATTAAATTTGTTTACGGGTCCTGTGTTTTTTTGGTATAAAATTATTTCTGTCATCAATCTTTGTAAAAGCTTACAAAAAACCTATCCCCACTATCGGTTTGTACCTGTCTATTGGATGGCTACTGAGGACCATGATTTTGAAGAAATTCAATCGTTTCGATGGGGAGATGAAAAAATCACTTGGGAGACTTCGCAACAAGGCGCTGTGGGTCGTTTTGTACTTGATGCGTCTTTTGAAGGCGTTCGAAATACAATTAACACCTCCTTTCCCGATGGTGAACGGGGACAATTTTTGAAAGCTTTATTTCATGAATCGTATGCTGAAGGTCGCACCTTGGCTGAGGCTACCCGTTATTTGGTACATCAACTTTTTGATAAGGAAGGATTGCTCATTTTTGATGGCGACCAAACCTGGGGAAAAACAGCCTTTTTACCCTATGCATTGCGGGAAATTCAAGAACAAATCACGCATCAAGCCAATCAGGAAACACTCGAGCGAATGTCCTCCTACAAAGCGCAGGTGAATCCGAGGGAACTCAATTTGTTCTATTTGGAAACGGGCATTCGAGAGCGACTCACGCGAGAAGGGGATTGGATTATTCGCCACGACAGCGGCATTCGGTATGCACTTGAAGATTTTAAACGCCATTGCGAAGAACAACCTGATTGTTTGAGTCCGAATGTATTACTAAGACCGCTTTATCAAGAAATCGTATTGCCTAATTTGGCGTATATTGGTGGAGGGGGTGAAATTGCGTATTGGTTGCAATTAAAAACGCAATTTCAGCAATTTGAGGTTCCCTTTCCCATGTTGATTTTACGTAATTCTGTACTTCATGCCACGGCGAAACAAGCCAAAAAAGCAGCCAAACTGGGAGTTACCTTTGCCGATTTGTTTCTCAGCACTTCAGATCTTCGTACCCGTGTGGTACAAAATATTCAAACCGTTCATTACGACTTTACAGCTCAAAAGAAATTGTTGCAGGAACAGTTTGCGGCCTTAGAAAAACTTGCCGTACAAACTGACCCTTCTTTTATGGGTGCGGTAAAAGCACAAACCCACAAGCAGCTCAAAGGATTGGAACATCTCGAAAAAAAACTGCTACGCGCCGAAAAAAAGAAACATGAAGTTCACCTCAATGCCGTTGAGGCCTTACAATTGGAATTATTCCCTTATCGAGGATTGCAAGAACGAACGGCCAACTTTAGCACTTTCTATCTCGCGTACGGTCCCGAGTGGATTACTCGGTTAAATACAGAACTCGACCCACTCCATCCCTACTTTAGTGTGATGGTTTGGTATTAATTTATAAACACTACAACGTTATCGTAGGCAAAGTCTAACTTTTAGATTTTGTAAATCAGCATTTTACTTTAGTTTTGTTAAAATTTTTAACAAAATCTAGATGAAACTAAAACTACTTTTTTCAACGTTGCTTGTGGCTGCGATAAGTGCTTCGGCACAAACCATTTCCATTGTGGGAACGGGCGTCAACGGCTGGCCTCCAACCAATGGACCCGAAATTACGTTGTCTAGCACCGACAATATTATTTATACCCTCAATGATTTGGTGGTTACCACAGGTGAGGTTAAGTTTCGTCAAGATTTTAGTTGGGCCAATAACTGGGGAGGTTCGACTTTTCCGAATGGAAATGGGGCGCCCAATGGTTCAAACATTCCAACGTTGGCTGGAACGTACAATGTTACTTTCAACCGATTAACAGGAGCGTACTCTTTTGTAGGCAATACAACGGCTCCTTTGGTCGAGTTGTGGGGACCAGCTGTAGATGCGCAATTGGGCTTTGGAGGTCCGGGTGTTGCTATGGCTACCAATGATGAAGTGAACTATACTTTATCGAACTTTGTCTTTACTTCGGGTAATGCCTATTTCCGTTTGAATGGCAACAACAACCTAACCTTCGGGAGCACTGCATTTCCTTCGGGGGTGGCTGTTGCTTCGGGGCCAACTATTCCAGTAACGGGAAGAGAGTGGTTTGTAACTTTTAACCGCACGACTGGGCAATACAATTTTGAATTCCCTTTAATTGGAATTTTGGGTTCGGCCTTAAACGGATGGACAACAGATGTCGATATGAATACGACCGATGGATTTAATTATTCGTTACAGGTGGCCTTAACAACTGGCGCTGTAAAATTCCGTAAAAACAATACTTGGGATGTTAATTGGGGAGGCAATGATTTCCCTAACGGAACCGCGACCAACAATGGAAACGATATCAATATTTCGACAGCCAGTACCTATTTGGTTCAGTTTGAACTGTTGACAGGAGGGTATAGTTTTACGGACGTATTGAGTCAACCGACTTTTACTGCGCCTCGTTTTGTTTTGACGTCCAATCCAACCGCAACGGCTTGGCATGTAGAGGGCAATACCGCGGTGGATGTTGTCGAAATTTTAGATTTAAGCGGAAAACAAGTGGGGCAATACCGTCCGAATGCTCCTTCTTTTTCGGTGGAAGCTACTCATCTAGTTCCTGGGATGTATTTACTTAAAATGGTAAGCGCACAAGGAACACAAACATTGAAAGCGATTAAAAATTAAATAGTGAGTTAGGTTAGAAAAATCTCCAATGGGTAACTGTTGGGGATTTTTTATTTTATGGCGAAATGATTTCCGATTTCTGAATCAAAACACTACTTTTGCACCCGAAAATTAATACTTACACAATGGCAGGTACGAGAACATTTACCATGATTAAGCCGGATGCGGTTGAAAAAGGCCACATCGGTGGGATTTTGAATATGATTACTGAAGGTGGATTCAGAATCGTAGCGATGAAGTTAACGCAATTGACGGTAGCCGATGCGCAGCAATTCTATGCCATTCACAAAGAGCGTCCGTTCTTTGGGGAATTGGTAGAATTCATGACACGCGGTCCGATTGTGGCAGCAATTTTAGAAAAAGACAATGCGGTTGAAGATTTCCGTACATTGATTGGAGCGACCAATCCAGCGGAGGCGGCGGAAGGAACGATCCGTAAAAAATATGCAACCTCTATCGGAGAGAACGCCGTTCACGGTTCGGACTCAGATGAGAATGCAGCGATTGAAGGTGCTTTCCACTTTGCAGGAAGAGAGCAGTTTTAGTTCAAAACACACTACAATACAAAGCCGATGATTGTTCATCGGCTTTTTTTGTATTGAAATTCTTAGGTTCGTTTTAGCCCTGATAGGAGCGTCATCCTCCCGACCCTTCGGGAGATAA
This sequence comes from Flavobacteriaceae bacterium, assembly GCA_947463515.1. Classification (GTDB taxonomy): domain Bacteria; phylum Bacteroidota; class Bacteroidia; order Flavobacteriales; family Flavobacteriaceae; genus Flavobacterium. The sequence goes on along the minus strand of CANHRI010000011.1, from coordinate 43,444 downwards.
AGCGGATAGCAGGAAGGGGGTTGTTATGCCGGTGAGGTTGATGCTTCTTATCCTTAGCGCAGCACCAATTCTTTAATACATTCTTTGCCTAAGGCTTCGTTGAGCATGGTTATAATTTTCTGCTTGCCGTGGCTTAGTTCTTCGCGCAATACGGCGGAGGAAAGTGTAACGTAGAGCGTACTGCCTTTGAGAACGACCTCGCGGGTGTAGCTATTCACTCCGTTGCCCAAAAGGGTGCGCCAAACGTGCTCGGCATCGACGCGGTCGAGTCCCGCCTCCAGTTTATGCGTTTGGACGAAGGCTTTTAACACCTCGGAGAGTGAATTTTCATTGCTTTGACGTTTCATTTTACTTTCGGGAAAAGGGTTTGAATTTTTTGTAACGGTATTCAATATTATCGTCGTTTTTAAGCACGAGAACCGAATCGGTAAGTTTGACAATGGCTTCTTTCCAACGCCCATAATCGGTTTGATAATGCACGTACCAAGTGGCATTGGAATCTTTTAGTGTAATTCTTTCTTGCAAGGTATTGGTGCGAAAAGTTCCATCGAGTTGCGGCATCACTTTTTGACGAAAACCCGATTTGCCTTTGATTTGAATATAATCGACTGTGGTGCTCGCTTTATAGTCAATCGGCTCTCCTTCAGGACGTTCGGCTTTAGCAATTTCCCAATATCCGTTTAATTTAACCAAATCTTTTTCGGGAATGGGAGAGGAACATGCGGACAAAAACACGCAAATTACTCCTAAAAATAAGCTTTTTTTCATAGTCATTCTAAAAACCTAAAGGTATCGATTTTATGCGATATTCTAGTACCTTTGATTAAACCTTTTTCTCCAAAAAGACTCTAACCTTAAAAATCTTTGACCATGAGAAAAATAGGCTACGCATCGTTGCTTTTCAGCAGTTTGTTATTGACCGTTTCGTGTTCGGATTCGGACAATAGCAGTCAAACGCCTCCCGAGGAAACCATGTATTTTCCGCCTAGTGATGGAAGTAATACGTGGGAAACGGAATCGGTAGCAGCCATGGGTTGGAATCAAGCTGCAGTGCAACCTTTGGTCGATTATTTGACTTTAAAAAACACCAAATCTTTTATGATTTTGGTCAATGGTCGCATTGTCATGGAGTACTATTTGAACGGGCACAGCGCAACAACGCCGTGGTATTGGGCGAGTGCGGGGAAAACCTTGACGGCAGCCGTCACTGGGATTGCGCAGCAAGAGGGACTTATCAATATTAATAATAAAGTATCCGATTATTTGGGAACAGGTTGGACGAGCGCTCCTTTGGCCAAAGAGAATTTGATTACGTGCAAAAATTTGTTGTCGATGAATTCGGGCTTGGATGACAGCATGGGCGACAGTGTGAATCCGTCTAATTTGTTGTACGTCGCCGATGCGGGAACACGCTGGGCCTATCACAATGTCTATGTAAAATTACAGGATGTGATTGCTGCGGCGAGTGGTCAATCGTGGAGTACGTATTTTAACACTAAACTTCGGGACCGTATTGGTATGACCGGTGGCGCTTGGATTGCGAGTGGTGATGATTTGAGTGTGTATTGGAGTACCACGCGAAATATGGCGCGATTTGGTCTTTTGGCGTTAAATAAAGGAAAATGGAATGGCGTGCAAGTCGTCAATGAAGCGTTTTTTAATGAGGCGGTGAATACGTCCCAAAATTTAAATCAAGCGTATGGATATATGTGGTGGTTGAATGGAAAATCGACGTATCGATTGCCGCAAACCCAATTTCAATTTAACGGATCAATTATTCCGAACGGCCCTACGGATATGTATTGTGCTTTGGGGAAAAACGATCAAAAAATATATGTGGTTCCGAGTAAAAAGATGGTCGTGATACGAATGGGAGAGGCTGCGGATTCGGTGAATATGGCTTTATCGGATTTTGATGATACGTTATGGACAAAAATAAATGCGCTTTTTTAGGCGCATTTTTTTATTTAGTTTTAAAGAGAAAACGGTCGAAAAAACGAATCAAACCGGATATCAAGAAAAAGAAGGCGATGAGTTGCATCCCCATGGCGATATCGGTAAAATGTCCTTCAACAAGTTTGGATAAAAGTCCAATCCCAAAGCTAAGCAGAATAAGAATGATAAACGGTACATGTCGATACCACAATATAATTTTCTTCATGTTACGCGAAAAAACTATCTACGAATTCGTATTTATTGAACACTTGTAAATCATTGATACCCTCGCCTACTCCGATATACTTGACGGGAATTTGAAACTGATCGGAGATACCAATGACGACGCCTCCTTTGGCGGTTCCGTCCAATTTGGTGACTGCTAGACAACTCACTTCAGTGGCCGCTGTAAACTGTTTGGCTTGTTCAAAAGCGTTCTGTCCCGTGGAGCCATCCAATACTAAAAGTACATCATGTGGGGCATCGGGGACTACTTTTTGCATTACTTTTTTGACTTTGGACAATTCGTTCATTAAGCCCACTTTGTTGTGCAAACGTCCCGCGGTATCGACAATCACTACATCTGCTTTTTGAGCTACAGCCGATTGTAAGGTGTCAAAGGCCACGGAAGCTGGATCAGAACCCATTTGTTGTTTTACAATAGGGACACCCACGCGATCGGCCCAGATTTGCAATTGATCGATTGCTGCGGCGCGAAAGGTATCGGCAGCACCGAGTACGACTTGGTGACCGGCTTTTTTGAACTGATGGGCCAATTTTCCGATGGTTGTCGTTTTTCCAACGCCGTTGACACCCACGACCATGATAACATAGGGTCGCGAGGTGGTGGGTATGACAAATTCGGTTTCTTCACCCGACTGGGTTTCGGAAAGTAAGCCTGCAATTTCTTCGCGTAAAATTTGATTCAATTCGTCGGTTCCGAGGTATTTGTCCTGGGCCACACGTTCTTCAATACGCTCAATAATTTTAAGGGTTGTATTGACACCAACATCGGAGGAAACTAGAATCTCTTCCAAATTATCCAAAACCTCATCATCGACTTTAGACTTTCCGGCAACCGCTTTGGTCAATTTGGAAAAAAAACTTGTTTTCGTTTTTTCCAAGCCTTTGTCTAAGGTTTCTTTTTTCTCGGATGAAAATATGCGTTTAAAAAAGCTCATAAGGAACTACAACTACGGTGAATTTTGTTCGACAAATATAAATAAAAAAGCTACTTTCTCTTGAAAGTAGCTTTAATATATTCGGGTTCGCTTCTGATTATTTCTTTTTCAAATACTCATCAACTTCTTCAGGAGACATAATCGCCTCTACGAAAGTGTAAGCACCTGTTTTAGGAGATTTTACCATTTTAATGGCTTTTGTTAATCTCTTTGAAGCGGTTTGTAACGTTGCTACGGTTTTCTTTGCCATGATTCAAAAGGGTATTTGAAATTTTTAAAACAATAAAAATCTCGTAATTATTTAATTTCTTTATGTACAGTCATTCGCTTTAAGATCGGGTTGAATTTTTTCAATTCCATACGATCAGGCGTATTTTTTTTGTTTTTTTTCGTGATATAACGAGACGTACCAGGCATTCCTGATTCTTTGTGCTCAGTACATTCTAAGATTACTTGGATTCTATTACCTTTCTTTGCCATTGTCTTTAATATTAAGGATTACCGATTAAATAAAGCCTTTTGCTTTTGCATCTTTCAATACAGCCGCAATGCCTTTTTTGTTGATTGTTTTAATCGTTGATGCAGCTACACGTAAGGTAACCCATCTATCTTCTTCAGCAAGGTAGAAACGTTTTTTAACTAAGTTCACAGAAAACTTTCGTTTCGTTTTGTTCATCGCGTGAGAAACGTTGTTTCCAACCATCGCTCTCTTACCTGTAAGGTCACAAACTCTTGACATTATGCTTTTCTTTTATCGTTATTCAAAATCAGGGTGCAAAGAAACAAAAAAGAAACCTTACACACAAAAAAATATTAGAGATTTTTTAAAATTTCTTTTTGCAGCATTTCCAAGGCTTTGACGGTGGCTCGGTCTACTACTTTCTCTCGGGGTTGACCAAAATTAAAGTGCTCAACGACAACCTCTTGCGGGGTAGCCAATGCAATAAATACGGTACCCACTTCGGCATCCGATTCTCCTTTTTGGGGTCCGGCATTACCGGTTGTTGCCAAAGCATAATCCGATTGCATTTGCGCTTGCACTCCCAAAGCCATCGCTTTCACTACTTCGGCACTGACCACACTGTGGGTTGCAATCAGCTGGGGATCGACACCCAAAAGCTTTGTTTTTATTTCGGTCGCATAACACACCACACTTCCTTTAAAATACGCAGAAGCTCCTGAAACGGATGTGAGCAGTTGGGCTATTTTTCCTCCCGTACAACTTTCGGCAGTGGCCAACGTTTGACCACTTTGTGCTAACAATCGACCCACAACAACTTCTATCGTTTCGTCTTCTTCAAAACCAACCAAAATATCGCTAATCAACGGGGTAACCGCTGCCACTGCTTGAGCCACTGCTTCTTCCAATAGTTTTAAATCGGTTCCGCGTGCGGTAAGACGTAAACGTACGCGCCCTGGAGCGGGTAAGTAGGCAAGTTTTATGTATTCGGGCAATTGATTTTCCCAGGCCTCAATGCGCTCTGCGACGACACTTTCGCCCAAACCATAGGTTAATAAGGTTTTGTGAAGAATATAAGGACGTTGGTATTCGGCGGCTATTTTGGGAATCACTTGTTGTTCCATCAAATGTTTCATCTCATAGGGAACACCAGGCATTGAAATAAATACCGTTTGCTCTTTTTGAATCCACATACCTGGAGCCGTACCTACAGCATTGAAAAGCACCTGAGCATGGGAAGGCACCAACGCTTGGTCTTTATTCAACTGTGAAGCAGGTCGTTGCAGCACTTTCTCGATGAGCGCAACCACATGCTGTTCAACGTCGGTGTTGCGCACCAACGTGTCTTCAAAATAGTCGGCTAAGGTTTTTTTAGTGATGTCATCTTTGGTAGGGCCCAACCCTCCGGTCATCACCACAAAATCGACTTGATTCTGATAGGCCGAAAAGGTTTGCAGTAACGCTTCCCGTTGATCGCTTATGGAACGCATTTCCACTGTTTGCACCCCAATTCGATCCAAAGCCTTGGCGATAAATGTTGAATTGGTATCGGCGATTTGCCCAATAAGGATTTCGTCTCCAATGGTCACAATGGCAGCTTTCATGAGTAACTAAATATTCGATTAAATTTCGAAATCTTTTTTTATCTCTTTAACCGCTTTTTCAACTTGAACCTGAATACTTTCAAAAGTAGCCTCAATTTCTTTGCGTTTTCCTTCTGCTTTGGTCCAAGCCTCTACTTGAAGAATTTCTTCATGGGCCATGGTCATCCCCAACAAATCGAGTGTGGGTTTGATTTTATGGGCATACGCATAGGCCAATTTGTGGTCTTTGGTTTTGATACCCAACTCTATTTGTTGCAAGTCTTGTGGAACTTCTGTAACAAACAAGGTAATGATTTGCATGACAAACTCCGGATCATTATCCGATAATGCATATACTTTTGCGAGGTTATAATTAATTGCCATTCGTAGATATTCGATTATTTGCCTTTATTTAATGTGTATTCGAAATGCTTTTTTTCCTTCTATAAATCCTTCCAACTTATCATTGGGATGAACTTTAGCCACACCTTCTGGGGTCCCCGTAAATAAGATGTCGCCTTTTTTGAGCGTAAAATACTGTGAAACATAGGCAATTTGCTCGTCTATTTTCCACAACATCTGCTCCGTATTTCCTTTTTGAACGACGTTCCCGTTGGAATGTAACTCAAAATTAATATTTTCAACCGATTCAAAATCAGATTTCGGATAAAATTCACCAATAACCGCTGAACCGTCAAATGCCTTTGCTTTTTCCCAAGGCAATCCCTTTTTTTTGAGTTGCTCTTGGAGATCACGTGCTGTAAAATCAATACCTAATCCAATCTCATCGTAATATTGATGTGCCATTTTTACATCGATGTATTTTCCGACTTTATTGATTTTAACCAAAACCTCCACTTCATGATGTACGTCATCGGAAAACTCCGGAATCACAAAAGGATGTTGCTTCAATAAAATCGAAGAATCAGGTTTTAAAAATACTACCGGGGCTTCAGGACGCTCATTCTGAAGCTCGGCGATATGCTGCACATAATTTCTTCCGATACAAATGATTTTCATGATAACAGTTTTAAGCGATTTTACCCTACCCGATCTTGATTTTTAATTACAATTTGGTGTTTAACTTCCGTAATTTAATACCTGTAAGTACCTTTTTGGTATACAAAGGAAAATCGGCACCTTGAATCCAACCAAAGTATCCAGGCTCTTTCTCAAAAACATCCTCTACCAAAGCTCCTTTATGTTTACCAAAGGTAAATATCTCCCGACCTTTATCGTCCAACGCAATGAATCCTGCGAAATCAACCGCTTTTTTTCGTGTGGTATACTCTGAAAGCGCTTTTACATCGTTGGGTAAATCGGGATATCGGTCCAATTGCGCTTTGAGAATTTCATAAGTTGCTTTGGTATCGGCTTCCGCACTGTGGGCATTGTCCAAGGTTTGGTTGCAATAAAAACGATACGCTGCACTCAAGGTTCGCTCCTCTTTTTTATGAAAAATGGTTTGCACATCCACAGCTACTCGATTTTTCATGTCAAAATCAACTTCAGCGCGTAACAACTCCTCCGCCAACAACGGAATATCAAATCGATCGGAATTGTATCCGGCCAAATCTGAATCCTTTATCATCACATGAATTTGAGGGGCTAATTCTTTAAATGTAGGCTCGTTAGCGACTTTCTCATTGGAAATCCCATGCACCGCTGTAGCTTGAGAAGGAATGGGAATCGTGGGATTCACCAACCAAGTTCGACTTTCTTGATTCCCGTTGGGATATACTTTTACAATTGAAATTTCAACAATACGATCGCGCGCTACATCAATTCCGGTTGTTTCTAAATCAAAAAAACAAATCGGTCGGTTTAATTTTAATTCCATTCTTACAATTCAAGCGGACAAATATACGGGATTGCATGTACCGTTTATCGATTGTACAGCATAATTTACCTTATTACGCATAGGTGCTTTATGTTGGCAAAAGGATGTTGTATTCTAATTGTTATCAATGTTTTACCATGACAAGAATCATAAATTTTAACAAATAGTACACTTTTTGTGTAAAGGTATTATGTAAAAAAAAGATAGTTTTACCTCAACAAAAAACACAATTTAAATGATTTCAAGTATACGCCAAACCAAAAACATGAATAGTAAAATTAAACATCATTCCCAATGATTGTTGTCAATGGAGTAAACCCCTCTTTTTTTCTATTGTATTATTACACGCTACTGTTTCACATTCACATTTCCATTTTCTAACTAGATTTTTATGGTAATGAAATAAAGTCATCTCGTTCATTTTGAATAGTCACCAGTAAAAAATTCACAGGAGAAATTTTTAAATGGTAAATGAAGGCATATAAATAAAAAATTAATACCAATTATAAGACGGTTAAATCGTGGCCAACCCCCAACTGTGACCCTGTAATGCTGTTTCCGCGCATTGCCTTTTGGATAGGAACCTTTGAAGAAATTAGACGATTTGTTATACTTCAAAGGATGGAACTAACAAATCAAAACGGGTCTTCGGACCTCATTTTTAAGCCATTCAAAATTATGAAAAATCTAATCTTTGGCCTTATCGCCACATTATTCTTTGGAATACCCACCCAAGCACAAAACAAAGAAACGCTTACCGAAAAAGCAATTGTGCAATCCATTACTTTGATAAGTAAAACAAATTCCGACAAAGTAGCCTACCAATTTAATTCCTTAGCCGAATTTGATGAAGGACTGGAAATTATTCTCAAAGATGGTGCTCTGGTCAACACAGAAACGCAACGAAATGCAGGGAAATGTGAAGTCTCCCTTGAAGTTAGTGTCACCATGTCGGTGGGTGTGGCGAGTGTTACCGTTACTGCTTCTGCAACTGTGGGCTGCGCTGAAGTAGCAGCTACTGTTACCCGTTTACGAAAAATGCTCATCGCATCCATAACAGGTTAAGACTTTAGGATGTTACAATTTCGTACAATGGGACTCTTTTTTTGGATATTTTGTTTTTCTTCAACTGCACAAGCTCAAGCTGATTTACAAACTGTCATTCGAGGTGGCGAATTGTTGTTGAACGGACTAACGATTTTTAAGATCGCTAAAGGAAATTCCAACGCGTCCAAAACAACCCTTGATCAGGTATGCATCAAAAACAAATTAACCGAGAAAATAACGTTCCGAATTACTGGAAAAGGAGAAGATGGTGAGGAAATTATGAAAGAACTTGTTGTCCAAAACGACGGAAAAGAATGTTTGTTGGAACTCCCCAAAGGGATTTACACCTATGAGGTTATTCTTTCTAATAAAGAAATTTATAAAAAAGGAGAATACCGATTTGAGGAATCTATGGTGATAACCATCAAACCTAATAATTAAGAAAAAACCCGACACAATGGTCGGGTTTTATAGGTAGTATTAAATCGTACGATTACTATCCCACGCTTCCAAATAATCGGCTACGCGCTTTACAAAGCTTCCGCCCAAAGCGCCATCGACCACGCGGTGATCATAACTGTGCGATAAGAACATTTTCTGACGGATACCGATGAAGTCCCCCTCAGGCGTTTCAATTACCGCGGGCACTTTTCGGATAGCCCCCAAAGCTAAAATACCCACTTGAGGTTGGTTGATAATCGGCGTACCAAAAACCGACCCAAACGTTCCCACATTGGTTACGGTATACGTTCCACCTTGGGTATCATCGGGTTTTAATTTCCCTGCTTTGGCACGGTTCCCTAAATCATTTACGGCTTTAGCCATGCCAACCAAATTCAACTGATCGGCATTTTTAATTACAGGAACAATCAAATTGCCATTGGGTAAAGCCGCAGCCATTCCTAAGTTGATATTTTTCTTCTTGATAATGTAATCACCCTCAACAGAAATATTCATCATCGGGAAATCTTTCAACGCTTTTGCCACCGCTTCCATAAATATCGGTGTAAAAGTGAGTTTCTCGCCTTCGCGCTTTTCAAACTCGTTTTTCACCTTATCCCGCCATTTCACAATATTGGTCACATCGACCTCAATAAACGACTGGACGTGAGCCGAGGTCTGTACTGACTCGACCATATATTTTGAAATCAACTTGCGCATACGGTCCATTTCCACAATTTCGTCGGCACCGTTTACTGAAACAGGTACCGCTTGCGTTGCAGAAGACGCCACTGGAGCAGGAGTCGCTACTGGAGCCGAAGTAGTTGCAGGAGCTACGGGTTGATTTCCTCTATTTTTAATGTATTGTAACAAATCTTCTTTGGTGACACGGCCGTCTTTACCCGAACCGGCAATCGTATCTAATTCAGTTACTGAAATACCTTCTTCCTTTGCGATGTTTTTAACCAAAGGAGAATAAAATTTATCCGAACCCGAAAAATCCGCAGGTGCCGCAATTTCTTTCGCCACTTCCACAGCAGCGGCTACAGCTTCTGCTATAGGAGCAGACGCTACGGCTTGCGCAACGGGTTCAACAACAGCACCGCCTTCGGTTTCGATAATGGCAATGGTTTGTCCTACTTTTACAACATCGTTGACTTGAAATAAAATTTCAGATAGCGTACCCGAAACTTCACTGGGCACTTCACTATCGACTTTATCGGTGGCAATCTCCAAAACCGCTTCATCAGCAGCAATGGTATCCCCCACGTTTTTTAACCAATTGGTAATGGTTGCCTCTGCAACGCTCTCGCCCATTTTAGGTAATTTCAATTCAAACTTTGCCATATTCGTAGTATATCGTTGTGTATGCTATTTTGGATTGCAAAAATACTAATTCTTACGTGTCGTTTCAGTTCATTGTGTAAAATTTCACAAAAATTCTACCCCACCTACATCGTTTGCGTGATCACTTCCTATCAAACCCTGATATTGGGGCATATAGTTGCGAAAGCTGCGGCCTGAACCCTTGTGTTGTTGCATAAACGCTATAATCTCTTGAAATGAGAACGAACGGGTGTCAAAAACGATTCGAACAGCCTTGTAATCCCGGTCAGAAAAATCACTCAATGCACTCAAATAAGTAACTGGGGAGACCGTTTGGAGTTGCAACTGGTGTTTGGTAAAAACTATTATCTCCTGAAAGTGAAGGGTGCGTTTCTTTTGTTGGGCACTTTTGAACAACGAAAAAAGAAAACTTCCCCCATACATCATTACGTCAAAAAATAGGGAACGACGAAAATGTTTTTGGTAAAAAAACTGCATAGCCTCCCGAAAGCGCTTCATATACAACCCATCGCGAACAGTACTCTCGCCTTTGTAGTGGATCACCGTAGTATCCGCGAAGTAATAATTTGTTCGTCCCGACTTCAAACTCATATAACTCAAATCAATATCATCGGAATACATAAAACAGTTTTCATCAAAGCCTCCCAATTCGAGAAACACCTCTCGTTTCATGACCATAAAAGCACCGACCAAAATATCGACCGCTCCCGATTGATTTTCAGTCAGATGCTCAGCATAATATTGTGTAAATCGCACTGATTTTGGAAACACTTTGTACAACCCAAAAATCTTGGTAAAAGCCACCCATGGCGTGGGAATACCGCGTTTGCTTTCGGGTAAAAAGTGCCCCGTCCCATCGATGAGCTTGGAGCCTACAATTCCCAACGCGTTTTGTTGTTGTGCAAAGGCCAAAACGTATTGAAACGTATCTTCAGCCACCACAGTATCAGGATTTAAAATACAGATGTATTCCCCTTTTGCCGCAGCAACGCCCAGGTTATTTCCCTTCGGAAAACCGTAATTCTCGTTGTTTGCAATTAATTTCACCTCAGGAAAACGCTCCCGAACCATCGCACAACTGTCATCGGAAGAAGCATTGTCCACCACAATAATCTCGGCCTCCAACGATACAATAGCCTTTTGAACACTGTATAAACATTGCTCCAAAAAGTATCTAACGTTGTAATTCAATATAACGACCGAGAGTTGCATGGCACAAAGATAGGGATTGCCCATTATTAATTGACGTGGAAATAAAATTGGTGATTGCCCCTGAATCCGTTACTTTTGTTCGTTGAAATGACAACTTAAAATTTCCTCAATTTTGAATTATTTATCGGTTGAAAATATCGCCAAATCCTACGGAGAGCGCACCCTTTTTGAAAACCTATCGTTTGGAATTAATAAGGACCAAAAAATTGCTTTTGTAGCCAAAAACGGTACCGGAAAAACCTCCTTGCTCAAAATGATTACCGGTGAAGACACCCCAGATGCGGGCCAAATCGTGATGCGTAAGGACATCAAAATGGCTTTTTTGGCACAAGAACCGCAATTGCAACCCGAGCTAACCATCGAAGAAAGCATTTTTGCCAGCGATAATGACACCCTAAAAATCATCGAACAGTACGAAAAAGCGCTTGAAAATCCCGAAGACGAAGAGGCCTATCAAAAAGCTTTTGAAAATATGGAACGGCATAATGCGTGGGACTTTGAAACGCAATACAAGCAGATTTTGTTCAAACTCAAACTCGATGATTTAAAACTGAAAGTGAAAAGTTTGTCGGGAGGACAAAAAAAGCGATTGGCCCTCGCGATTATTCTCATCAACCGTCCCGATTTGTTAATTTTGGACGAACCCACCAACCATCTGGACCTAGAGATGATTGAATGGCTGGAAAATTATTTCGCCAAAGAAAACATGACCCTGTTTATGGTAACGCACGACCGTTTTTTCTTGGAACGGGTGTGTAATGAAATCATCGAACTCGACAACGGAAAGCTCTACCAATACAAGGGCAATTATTCTTATTTTTTGCAGAAAAAAGAAGAGCGTATCGCCAGTGAAAATGCCTCAGTTGAAAAAGCGAAAAACCTTTTTGTCAAAGAATTGGATTGGATGCGCCGGCAACCCAAAGCACGAACTACCAAATCCAAATCGCGTATCGACGATTTTTATGTGATCAAAGAAAAAGCACACTCCCGTAGGAAAGAACACGTCATGGAATTGGAAATCAACATGGAACGCATGGGGAGCAAAGTGGTCGAGCTGCATAAAGTATCGAAAAAATTCCATGATAAAGTTATCCTCGACGGTTTTGACTATACCTTCAATCGGGGCGAACGCATTGGAATTATTGGTAAAAATGGAACGGGAAAATCGACATTTTTAAATATTATTACGCAAACCCTCGCACCCGATGCCGGAAAAGTAGTCATTGGTGACACCATTAAAATTGGCTATTACACCCAAAGCGGCATCAACCCCAAACCCGAGCAGAAAGTCATCGATATCATCAAAGAATACGGCGAATACATTCCACTGACCAAAGGACGAACCATTTCTGCCGGTGGATTGTTGGAACGGTTTCTGTTTGATCGAAAAAAACAACATGATTTTGTCGAAAAACTGAGTGGTGGCGAGTTAAAGCGGTTGTACTTATGTACCGTACTCATTCAGAACCCGAACTTTTTGATTCTCGACGAACCCACCAACGATCTGGATATTGTCACGTTGAATGTGTTGGAGAACTTCTTATTAGATTACCCTGGCTGTTTATTGGTAGTATCGCACGACCGCTATTTTATGGATAAAATTGTTGACCACTTGTTTGTATTTCGTGGACAAGGGGTGATTGAAGATTTTCCAGGAAATTATTCCGATTTCCGAGCCTATGAAGACAGTGCTGCCCCTGAGAAAGAGGAAAAAAATGAGGGCAACACGGCCAAAAACTGGAAGGAAAAGCAGGTCAAACAAGGACTTTCCTTCAACGAACAAAAAGAATTCCAGAAAATCGAACGCGAAATCAAAGATTTGGAATACGAAAAAAAACAAATCGAACAGCAGTTTACCGCTGGTACATTAGCCCCCGATGCCATTGAAACCAAGGCTTTGGAATTGCAAAAAATCATTAAATCGTTGGAAGAAAAAGAAGAACGCTGGTTTGAACTGTCGGCGAAGATGGAGTCTTGAGCAGTGGGCAGTCGCAGTGAGCAGTCGCTGTTTACAGTGGACAGTAGCAGTGGGCAGTAGCAGTATACAGTATACAGTATACAGTGATCAGTGTACAGTAATTGAAGAAAGCAGTCGAAAACCTATGAACCAAATTTTTGCGTACATCCAATTCTTATGGCACTCCAAAAACGAACATGGAGTCCATTCGCCGTTTGTATTTGATTTGGTGACCCAATGTTTTTACGACAAAAAAATATACCCGGCGTATGAAAACCTCGCTAGCTACCGAAACCAACTTTTAGCAAACTCCAACAACATAGAAGTAACCGACTTCGGAGCGGGTTCGCGCGTGTTCAAATCCAATACCCGAGTGATTAACGCCATCGCAAGAAACGCAGGAATTTCGCCCAAAAGAGCACAATTACTCTTCCGATTGGTACAGTATTTTCAACCCCAATCGATTTTAGAAATTGGTACCTCGTTGGGATTAGCGACCGCAGCCTTGCATTTGGGAAATCCAAAAGCAAAGATTACCACCCTCGAAGGATGTCGCAACACGCATACCATCGCCCAATCGGAACTCAACAAGTGGGAACCCACCACGCGTTCGATTGAATTCATCACCACCGAATTTTCGGAAGCCTTATCCAATCTTCAAACAACGACCCCCTTTGACCTCATCTATTTTGATGGCAATCATTCGAAAGCCGCCACTTTAGCGTATTTCGAACAATTAGTACCCACAGCCACCAACGATTCCGTGTGGATTTTTGACGATATTCATTGGTCAAAAGGTATGGAGGAAGCTTGGGAAAACATCAAAAACCATCCCGACGTCACCGTCAGTATCGATACGTTTCAATGGGGCCTCGTTTTTTTTCGCAAAGAACAACACTTGGCCAAAGAACATTTTACCTTGCGGGTTTAAATTCACTCACTTCTGTAACATTTTCACAAAGCAGTTTACTTATAAGGGCAAAGGCTTTTTTGCCGCTTGCTGAATTATACAATTATGGCTGAATCACTCATCAACATCACCGAAATCAAACGCGATTTCCAATTAGGAAGTGAAACCATCAATGTCCTCAAAGGCATTGATCTCCAAATAAATAAAGGAGAATACGTCGCCTTGATGGGGCCGTCGGGTTCGGGAAAATCGACTTTGATGAATATCTTGGGTTGTTTGGACACCCCTACTTCGGGCGCCTATATCCTCAACGGGAAAGATGTTTCGCAAATGCACGACGACGATTTGGCAGAAGTACGCAACAAAGAAATCGGTTTTGTCTTTCAAACATTCAACCTTTTACCGCGAACCACCGCGCTTGATAATGTAGCGTTACCCATGGTTTATGCTGGATACAATAAAACGGACCGCCATGCGCGTGCCAAAGAAGTTTTGACGCAAGTGGGACTCGCCGATCGAATGGACCACCAGCCCAACCAACTCTCGGGAGGACAACGCCAACGGGTAGCTGTAGCACGCGCTCTAGTCAACAAACCCTCCATTATTTTGGCCGATGAACCCACCGGAAACTTGGATAGTAAAACCTCTGAAGAAATCATGAAATTATTTGATGATATTCATGCCCTTGGGAATACCGTCATTTTAGTCACCCATGAAGAAGACATTGCACAATATGCGCACCGCATTATCCGTTTAAGAGACGGCATCATCGAAAGTGATACTCCCAACCGATAAGTTGGGTTTTTTTATACCTTTACGCATCAAATTTACATCCATGAAAAAATCAATGTTTTTTTTATTCTTTGTGGTCTCCGCGGTTTACCAAACCCAAGCACAACAAACCGACCACCAATGGAAAGAGGCCGAAGCTGCTGGCTATCGCTACAAGTATGTCAACAATGACCCGATGAAAGCGCGGTTTTATACCTTAAAAAATGGGTTGACCGTTATTTTGAGTCCAACGCCCAAAGACCCACGCATTCAAGCCTACGTTGCGGTGAAAGCCGGAAGCAAAACCGACCCAGCAACCAATACAGGACTCGCGCACTACTTGGAACACATGTTATTTAAAGGCACGGACAAATACGGTAGTTTGGATTGGGCCAAAGAAAAAGTGGAACTCGACAAAATTGATGCGCTCTACGAACAATACAACACCACAAAAGACGAAGCTCAACGCAAAATCATTTACCGAAAAATCGACTCGATTTCAGGCGTTGCCAGTACCTATGCCATAGCCAACGAATACGACAAAATGATGACTGCTATGGGGGCGCAAGGAACCAATGCTTTCACTTCCTTTGAACAAACCGTTTATACCGACGATGTGCCCGCCAGTGCTATCGACAAATACCTTACCGTGCAAGCCGAACGTTTTCGCAATCCGATTTTGCGCATTTTCCATACCGAATTGGAAGCCGTTTATGAGGAGAAAAACCGCTCGCTAGACAACGATGGCCGCAAGGTATTTGAAACCTTATTTGCTACCTTATTTCAAAAACATAATTACGGATTGCAAACTACCATTGGAACGGTAGAACACTTGAAAAATCCTTCGTTGGTTGAAATTCGCAAGTATTTTAACACCTATTATGTCCCGAATAATATGGGAATTATCCTTTCGGGCGATTTTAATCCCGATACGGTAATCGCTACTATCGACCGCATGTTTGGCTATATGCAATCCAAACCGATAAAAAAATACACCTTCGCTCCAGAAGATCCGATTGCCGCTCCGGTTGAAAAAGAAATCGTAGGGCCCGACGCAGAGAGTTTGACGATTGGTTTCCGCTTACCTGGAAATAAAGATAAAGATGCTTTGTTGGCAGATTTGGTGGGACAAGTGTTGACCAATGGTCGTGCGGGATTATTGGATTTGAATTTGGTGAAAAAGCAAAAATTGTTGCGTGCCAATGCGTTTACCTATGCACTCATCGATCATGGGGTTTTATACTTCTCGGCTTCTCCTACAAGCGGTCAATCGCTAGAAGAGGTGAAAGCCTTGGTGTTGGGTGAAATTGAAAACTTGAAAAAAGGAAATTTTGATGAAGAATTGATTGTTTCCATCATCAACAATATCAAGAAGAGTAAAATCAATGAATCCGAGAATTATGGTGACCGCGCGAGTGCATTGATGGATGCCTTCACCTCAGAATTGGATTGGAAAGATCAAGTAGCCTATGTAAACAATCTTTCGAAAATCAAGAAAGCCGACCTTATTGCTTTTGCCAACAAATACTTAGGCAACAATTATGTATGCGTTTTCAAACGTAAAGGCGATGCACCACAATCGTCGAAAATTGAAAAACCACAAATCACTCCCGTGGCCACCAACCCCGACAAGCAATCGGCTTTTGTGAAAATGGTGAACGACATGCCCGCTACCCCAGCTACCCCTGTATTTTTGAATTTTGATAAAGACATTCAAAAAGCCAAAGTAGGTAATGCCGAAGTGTTGTTTGTGCCCAATAAAGACAATTCATTGTTCCGTTTACGTTACCGTTACAACATCGGTACCCTTAACGACAATACCTTGGGACTGGCAGCACAATACGTTCAATTCCTTGGGACTAACACGCAAACCGCAGAACAAATCACCAAAGCGTTTTATAAAATCGCCTGTAGTTTTAACGTTTCCACAGGTGAAAATTACACTACCGTAACCATTGAAGGATTGCAAGAAAACTTTGAAGCTGCAGTCAAATTGTATGAAGATGTAATGGCCAATATGCAGCCCAACGAAACCGCTTTGCAAGCGATGAAAGCCCGAATTGCCAAATCGCGTAAAGATGCCAAAGCCAACAAAGGGGCCATTCTACAAGCGTTAACGAGCTATGCAACCTATGGGACCAACAACAAATTCAACAATACTTACAGCAATGCAACGTTGGAAGCGCTCACGGCACAACAGCTTATAGACAAAATCAAAAATGTTACCCAATGCGGGCAAACCATTTTGTACTACGGACCTCAACCGTTGAACGCATTGACGGCATCACTCAAAAAATTACATCCTGTTCCGGCGACTACCCTCACGCCTGCACCAGCAAAAACCTTCGTTCGAACCGAACAAAACAGCAACCAAGTCTTGTTTACCGATTACGACATGGTGCAAGCCGAAACCCGTTGGGTACGCAATTTGGAGCGTTTTGATCCGAATCAAAAAACCATCATTGCGGCGTTCAACAACTATTTTGGAGGAGGTATGAGTTCGCTCGTATTCCAAACCATTCGTGAGAGTAAAGCGCTGGCTTACAGTACCTATGGGTATACTGTCGAACCTCAAAAAGCGGAGGATCAGTACCAAATGTTGGCCTACGTGGGCAGTCAGGCGGATAAGTTTGAAGAAGCCGTGGTGGCCATGAATGCCTTGCTAACGACGATGCCCGAATTGAGCGATAATTTGGAATTGGCAAAAACGCAAATCAAAAAAGACATTCAAACCGAGCGCATCACCCAAGACGGCATTTTGTACACCTATTTGAATGCCAAAGAATTGGGCGTTTCGCAAGACCTGCGCCAACAAGTGTATAACCAAGTAGATCAAATCACCATGAAGGACATCAAAGCCTACCACGATTCGCATTTGGCCCACAAACCCTTTACCTATGTGATTTTAGGTTCAGAAAAACGCTTGAGTCCCGAAACCCTTTCCAAACTCGGACAATTCAAAAAACTGAGCTTGGAAGAACTTTTTGGATACTAATCGTTCTCCTATAATTCAAAGAAAGCAGTCTAAAAAGGCTGCTTTCTGCGTTATTATCCAAACGGTTTTTCTATTTTTGACATCCTAGAGCATACCCTATGAAAGTATATACTAAAACCGGTGACGCCGGAACCACATCCCTCTTTGGTGGCGATCGCGTGCCCAAACACCACATTCGCATCGAAAGCTACGGCACGGTAGACGAACTCAATAGCTACATCGGTTTGTTGCGCGACCAAGCCATCAACCCGTTGTACCAAGCGATATTGGTCGAAGTGCAAGACCGGTTGTTTACGGTGGGTGCTATTTTGGCCACACCCCCCGAGAAAACCGTATTGAAAAATGGCGAAAAACGATTGCAAAACCTCGGGATTACCGAAGCGGATGTTACCTATTTGGAAACCGAAATGGATAAAATGGATGCCGAACTGCCACCGATGACCCACTTTGTTTTGCCAGGAGGCCATCCTACCGTGTCATATTGTCATATTGCCCGCTGCGTATGCCGAAGAGCTGAGCGTTTGGCGGTGCATTTGAATGACATCGAACCCACAGATCCGTTGGTGATTACCTACCTGAACCGACTTTCTGACTTCCTTTTCGTCTTGGCACGGAAGTTGACCCAAGACTTAAACGCCACGGAAACCCCATGGATTCCGAGGAAGTAACCTTTTGAGTTGCCATTTTCGCAGTAAAAATGAGCGATTTCTCGAAAGAAAAAACGTTCTTAACTTTAAACTTAAAATAAATCAATTTTTACTTGACTTTCTCAGTTAAAAATTTATTTTTGCATTAATTTAAAAATCGGAAGAAGATGTATTGGACATTAGAATTAGCATCGTATTTAAGTGATGCACCGTGGCCTGCTACTAAAGATGAATTAATCGATTTTGCCATCAGAACCGGAGCTCCTTTGGAAGTGGTTGAAAACCTTCAATCCATTGAAGATGAAGGAGAAATCTATGAGTCGATGGAAGAAATTTGGCCGGATTACCCCACAGACGAAGATTATCTGTGGAATGAGGACGAATACTAAAAAATAAACCTATCACAACTGAAAAAAAAGTCTCTTTTGGGGCTTTTTTTTTATGTAAATTTGCACACCCTGTAAGGGCTAATATTAAACTGAAATTCCCATGAGTATCATCAATAGTATACTTAAAATTTTTGTCGGCGATAAATCCGAAAAGGATATCAAAGCCATCCAACCGCTGGTCAACAAAATCAAAGCCTTAGAAGGGTCGCTGACCGGTTTGAGTCACGATGAATTGCGGGCGAAAACCACCGAATTCAAAGCAAATATCAAAGCTTCTCGCGCTAAATATGATGCCGATATTGTGCGCTTAAAAGCCGAATCGGAAGCCACGCAAGATATCGATGCCCGCGAAGAATTGTACAACCAAATCGACGCCCTCGAGAAAGAAGCCTACGAAGCTTCCGAAAAAACACTCTACGAAATTCTACCGGAAGCCTTTGCCGTGGTGAAAGAAACAGCTAAACGCTTCAAAGAAAATACGTCTTTACGGGTTTCAGCAACAGCATTAGACCGTGAATTGGCCGCCACCAAAGGATACATTGCCCTCGAAGGCGATGAAGCCGTTTGGGCCAACTCGTGGAATGCCGCTGGGAAAGAAATTACCTGGGACATGATCCACTACGATGTTCAGTTGATTGGGGGTATCGTTTTGCACCAAGGGAAAATCTCGGAAATGCAAACGGGAGAAGGAAAGACCTTAGTGGCTACCCTTCCGATCTACCTCAATGCCCTCACAGGAAACGGTGTACACTTGGTGACCGTCAACGATTATTTGGCCAAACGCGACAGCACCTGGAAAGCCCCTTTGTTTGAATTCCATGGCTTGACTGTAGATTGTATCGATAACCATTCGCCCAATACGGCCGCACGTCGTAAAGCGTATGAAGCCGATATTACCTATGGTACCAATAACGAATTTGGTTTCGACTACCTCCGCGACAACATGGCGCACTCGCCCGACGACTTGGTACAACGCAAACACAATTATGCGATTGTCGATGAGGTCGACTCGGTATTGATTGACGACGCCCGTACACCTTTGATCATCTCTGGACCCGTGCCCGATGGCGATCGTCATGAGTTTACTGAATTAAAACCCAAAATTGAAAACTTATACAATTTGCAACGGCAGTTGGCCAACGGTTTCTTAGCCGAAGCCAAACGCTTAATCAAAGAAGGCAACACCAAAGACGGAGGCTTCCAACTGTTGCGCGCTTACCGTTCGTTGCCCAAAAACAAAGCCTTAATCAAGTTTTTGAGCGAAGAAGGGGTAAAACAACTGTTGCAAAAAACCGAAAATCAATACATGCAAGACAACAACCGCGACATGCACAAAGTCGATGAAGCCTTGTATTTTGTAATTGATGAAAAAAATAACCAGGTAGAATTGACCGACAACGGGATCAAATACCTTTCCCAAGATACGGCTGACGACTTTTTTGTTTTGCCCGATATCGGTACTGAAATTGCCGCTATCGAGAAGATGAACTTGGACAAAGACCAAGAGGCCGAAGCCCGCGAACGTTTATTCCAAGATTTTGGGGTAAAAAGCGAACGGATTCATACCCTAACGCAATTGCTCAAAGCGTATACCTTGTTTGAAAAAGACGTAGAATACGTGATCATGGACAACAAGATTTTGATTGTCGACGAGCAAACGGGTCGTATTATGGACGGCCGTCGTTACTCCGATGGGTTACACCAAGCCATCGAAGCCAAAGAAAATGTAACCATTGAAGCGGCTACCCAAACCTTTGCGACCATCACGCTGCAAAACTATTTCCGTATGTACAATAAGTTGGCGGGGATGACGGGTACAGCGGTAACCGAAGCAGGGGAATTCTGGGAAATTTATAAATTGGACGTAGTTGAAATTCCCACCAACCGTGGTATTTCTCGTGCCGACAAAGACGATTTGATTTACCGTTCGGTACGTGAAAAATACAATGCGATTATCGAAGATGTCGTGCAAATCTCCCAAGCGGGTCGCCCCGTATTGATTGGTACGACTTCGGTTGAAATCTCGGAATTATTGAGCCGTATGTTGAAAATTCGCAACATTCCGCACAATGTATTGAACGCGAAATTGCATAAAAAAGAAGCCGATATCGTCGCTGAAGCCGGAAAGGCTGGCGTGGTAACTATTGCCACCAACATGGCAGGTCGTGGTACCGACATCAAGCTAACGCCCGAAGTGAAAGCCGCAGGTGGATTGGCGATCATTGGTACTGAACGTCACGATTCCCGTCGCGTGGACCGTCAGTTGCGCGGTCGTTCGGGACGTCAAGGTGATCCGGGAAGTTCGCAGTTTTATGTTTCCCTAGAAGATAACTTAATGCGTTTGTTCGGTTCCGAGCGTGTGGCTAAAATCATGGACCGCATGGGCTTGAAAGAGGGCGAAGTGATTCAGCACTCGATGATGACCAAGTCGATTGAACGCGCGCAGAAAAAAGTAGAAGAAAACAACTTTGGCGTTCGTAAACGTTTGTTGGAATATGATGACGTAATGAATGCCCAACGGGAAGTGGTGTACAAACGCCGTCGTCATGCCTTGCACGGAGAGCGTTTGAAACTCGATATCGTCAACATGTTGTATGACACTTGCGAGAACATCGTTGGCGAGAATAAAGCCGTCAATGATTTCAAAAACTTTGAGTTTGAAGTCATCCGTTATTTCTCGATCACCTCTCCAATTACGGCGAGTGAGTTTGAGAAAGGCAATCCGATGGAAATTACAGGGCGTCTCTACAAAGCGGCCTACCAATACTACAACGAGAAATGCGAACGCTCGGCGCGGGAAGCGTTTCCGATTATCGCCAACGTGTATGAGAATCCCGGAAACCAGTTTGAACGCATCATCGTGCCGTTTACCGATGGCATCAAATCGTTGAATGTGGTGACCGACTTGAAGAAAGCCTATGAAACTCAAGGCGCGCAGTTGATTGCTGATTTTGAAAAAAATATTACGCTGGCCATTGTGGACGAGGCTTGGAAAAAGCACTTACGCAAAATGGACGAGTTGAAAACTTCAGTACAGTTGGCGGTTCACGAGCAAAAAGATCCGTTGTTGATTTACAAACTCGAAGCCTACAACTTGTTCAAAAACATGTTGAATGCCGTGAATAAAGAAGTGATTTCGTTCTTGTTTAAAGGCGATTTGCCCCAACAACAGGCGGCACAAAACATACACGAAGCGCGTCAAGAAAGTCGCCCACGGGAGCAGTACACAGAATCGCGCAATGAAAACGAAGTGGCTGAGTCCAATCAAGCGGCACAAGAAATGCCACAACGCACCGAAACTATTGTGCGGGAAACGCCCAAAATCAATCGCAACGATACCGTGACGATTAAACATATTTTGAGTGGCAAAACCGAATCGATGAAGTACAAAAAAGCCGAGTCGATGTTGGCCACGGGCGAATGGGTTTTGGTTCAAGAATAAAACCCAAACGCTGTTAAAAAACCTCCCTGAGTCGTATGATTCGGGGATTTTTTTTGAGGAAAACGCACCACAGCTCCTCGCCGATTTGCTATATTTGTGGCACTAAAACCGCACCTATGCAACATCTT
Source organism: Flavobacteriaceae bacterium (assembly GCA_947463515.1). Lineage (GTDB taxonomy): Bacteria > Bacteroidota > Bacteroidia > Flavobacteriales > Flavobacteriaceae > Flavobacterium. The sequence continues at coordinate 21,159 of CANHRI010000011.1, read as the reverse complement.
ATTGACCGCTTTATCAGCTACGTCACCATCGATACCGAGTCGGATGCCCACTCACCGACCACACCCAGTACCGCCAAACAATTGGACTTGGCCAACTTACTGGTACAAGAATTACAAACCATCGGACTCACCGAAGTCACCATAGACGAAAAAGGCTATGTGATGGGGACACTCCCTTCCAATGTAGACCATGACGTACCTACCATTGGGTTTGTGTCGCATTACGATACCTCGCCCGATTTTACGGGTAAAGGCGTTTCGCCACAAATTGTGCGCAATTACGACGGCGGCGACATCGTACTGCATGCCGAGAAGAATATTGTGCTCTCGCCTTCTTATTTTGAAGATTTGTTGTTGTACAAAGGGCAAACCTTGATTACCACCAACGGACTCACCTTATTGGGCGCCGACGACAAGGCGGGATTAACCGAAATCGTCTCGGCGATGGAATACTTGGTGCAACACCCCGAAATCAAACACGGGAAAATTCGCGTGGGCTTTACGCCGGATGAGGAAATTGGCCGTGGGGCCGACTTTTTTGATGTGGAAAAATTTGGCGCACAATGGGCCTATACCATGGACGGGAGTCAGTTGGGCGAATTGGAGTACGAGAATTTCAATGCGGCGGGGGCAAAAATCACGTTCAAAGGCAAGAGCGTGCACCCGGGCTATGCCAAGGGGAAAATGATTAACTCGATGTTGATTGCCAACGATTTTATCAATGCCTTACCGAAACACGAAATCCCGCAGGAGACCGAAGGGTATGAAGGCTTTTTCCATGTGACGGGCTTGACCGGCAGTTTGGAAGAAACCCATTTGGAACTCATTATCCGCGATCATGACCGGGCGAAGTTTGAAGCCCGCAAGGCCTTGGTGCTCCAGATTGCGGCCGACATTAACGTGCGTTTTGCGGCGCAGTTTGGCGAGGACATTTGTATTGCCGAGGTAAAAGACCAGTACTACAACATGCGGGAGAAAGTCGAGCCGATGTACTTTATTGTAGACTTGGCCGAGCAGGCGATGCGCGAATTGGGCATTGAACCCTTGATTAAACCCATACGGGGCGGCACCGACGGATCGCGTTTGTCGTACATGGGACTCCCCTGCCCCAACATTTTCGCGGGCGGTCACAACTTTCATGGCAAATACGAATACGTACCCGTAGAAAGCATGCAAAAAGCGGTAGACGTGATTGTAAAGATTGCGGAGTTGACGGCTACGACGAAATTTGAGTAAGAAGATTTCTATAAATAAGCAAAACGGCGCCCCCCAGCGCCGTTTTTTTATCCCCATGCCGTACCGCAGTTCCCAGTGGAACCCCTTGTATTTCTAGCTCTTAGGTAAAACACCCCCAACGCCGCGGAAAAATACCTCAAAAAACAGTTGAAACCCTGAAGTTAGGTAATGAAGTATTTTTTATTTTGGGGGGATAAGTAGTACTTTAAAGTACTTAGCTAGACGTTGTGTGCTATTTTAAAAAGAACGTTCAAAGATTAAACCGTTCAATAAAAATAACATCTAACCAAGTATACTATCTAAATAAATTAAATATGATTAGAACATTTTTATTTTTTGTCGTGATTTTTACTCTTGGTTGTAACAAGGATGACGACAATCCAAATTCTTCAAATCCTAATGTTATTCCTTACCAAGAAGGTTTGACAACAAATTACATAACCGTGAACAATATAACACGGAAATATTTAGTTTATAGACCAACAGGAATGACAACTGTAAATGCTGTTGTAACAGTTTTGCACGGTGGTGGTGGACTTGGTATTGGAGTTTCAGAAATAGGTGCTCACCCTCTTTCCGTTTTTCGGACAATTGCAGACAATGAAAAGTTTTTAGTAATTTATCCAGAAGGTTTACTCGACATTCAAGGAAATCCTGGGTGGAATGATTGTAGAAGTGATGATCAATCAGGAAGTCAAGGTGACGATATTACCTTTTTGAAACAATTAAATTCAAAATTAATTTCAGAATTAAATATTAATTCAAACAAAATGTTCTTGACAGGGACAAGTAATGGTGCTTTAATGACTTATTCTTATGCTTTTCAATTTCCTGAAACTATTAAAGCGATAGCCGTTTCAAGTGGGAATTTACCAGAGTTTCCTGAAAGTGGACTTTGTACAAATGGTTCTAATCTGCCGTTGCCAATCTTGATAACTCACGGAACAGGCGACCCTGCAATGCCTGCAAATGGTGGTTGTGTTGCAGATATTGGTGGCAATTGTAATCGTGGAAAAGTAATATCTCAAACTGCAACCTTAAATTATTGGCTACAAAGAAACGGTTTACAAAATATTAATCCAACCATATCAACCTTTAATGTGAACACAATAGATGCAGGAAACGTAGAAAAAAGAATTTATGATGGTGCAAAACCTTTGGTATATTTTGTTCTTAATAACGCAGGACACGCTGTACCAAGTAAGACAGTTTACACCAATTCTTCACCGGCAAGTGGAGTACAAAATAGAGATATAGAATATGCGGAGGAAGTTTGGATTTTTTTCAAAGGTCTTCAATAAAAATAGCACACAACAGCAGTTTGGCAAAATGGCGGGTTCAGTGCTAAATTGAAATTAAGTAATTCAAAATCAGCCACTTCACCCGACCCTCGCGAAATGAAACTCGACCCAGTCAATCCGATTGCGCGGATTTACTTCGTCTGTTCGGCTAAAGCCACTAGTACAATCCGTGCACTTTGTACAACCCCAGTAAGAATAATTTCACAAATAAGCAAAACGGCGCCCCCCAGCGCCGTTTTTTTTAGGTCTTGCCGTAACGCCGCTCCCTGCGGAACCCCTTGAATTTCAAGCCCTGCGGAAAAACACCCCCAACGCTGCGGAAAAATACTTCGTAAAACGGAAAAAACCCTGAGGTGGGTTGTCGTATTTTTTGAGGGAGCTAAGGTGGGGGACTTAGTGATACGTTGGCAGTAATTGCACTTAAAAGTTAAATATTCAACACAAAATTTAATCTGTGCATATAAATTTTTATTTTTGATTAAAATTCATACCATGAAAGATGTTATAGAAATTAGACACAATAAGATTATTGCGCGCCTCTCCATTACAGTAAAGCGTATAGATTCCTCCTACATAGGATATATACCTTCTTTAGATATACCATTTACATCCCCGAGTGAAGAAAAAGCAAGTGAAATAGCTAAAGGTCTTGTCAATGCTTTATTTGTAAGATGGTTAGAAAAAGGAAAACTGGATTTATTTAGAGAAAAATTAGAAGAAAATAAATTTTCTCCTCATTACAGGTTCCATCAAGCAAGATTTGAACATAAAGCTCCTGCTAAATCAATTAAAATTCAAGAAGAATTGCATGTTGCTTGAACCGCTCTGCTTTATAAGGTTTGTTGAAGATAATGACATTCCTGTAATCGAGTACATTGATAATTGGAAAGTTGGTGCTAAAGTAAAATATCATTTTTTCAATGACGATATTGTAATTGATATGGAACATTGTGTCCATGTAATAGTTGCAAAAGAATATTTGATAAAACTGAATGCACACCATCTCATTACTTAAGTCGAAAAATTAGAATGTCCTTGCTGTGATACTTAAAAGCCCGATCGCGCGGATTTACTTCGTCTGTTCGGCTAAAGCCTCGGGTACAATCCGTGCGCTATCGTTCCAAAATGTTCTTTCTTACCACTTACCCCCCAAGCCCACTGTAATACCCCAAAATGACAACCGTGCAGTGACCCGCCCCAGCGATTGCAGCGTTATCCTTTGATGGAGCGTTAGCGAAGGCACAGATATAGCGGAAAGCGCGGCGGCTTGCCGGGGGCCAAAAAAAGAATTATGAGTTATGAGTTATGAGTTATGAATTATGAGTTATGAGTTATGAACCTGCCTTCCGTTAGGGGGGTTATGAGTTATGAATTATGAATTATGAACCTGCCTTCCGTTAGGGAGGTTTTAAATTTTGAATTTTGAATTATAAATTTTGAATTATAAACCCGCTTTGCGAAGGCTCCTACCTTTACAGCTCATAAACTATCTGAAAATTAGTATTTGTTACCACGCGAAAGATTGATTCCGTCGAATTTCATTTCACACGGTTGCGGGGAAGCTAATTGCTAATTACTGCCCACTGATCACTGCCCACTGATCACTGAACACTGAACACTGAACACTGCCCCCGCTCTGCGAAGTCTCCTAACTTTATAGCTCATAAACTAACTGAAAATTTTTATTTGTTACCACGCGAAAGATTGATTCCGTCGAATTTCATTTCACACGGTTTCGGGAAAGCTAATTGCTAATTGCTGATTGCTGATTGCTGATTGCTGACCGCTGAACACTGCCCACTGAACACTGAACACTGAACACTCACCACTAGGTCACAAAAAAAACCCGAAGGTATCGGGATTTGTAGTTTATGCTTTTTTGTTGAGGGCGGCGCTTAATTCTAAGGAGATGGCGGTGCGCTCCATTTTTAACTTGCCGGCCATGGTTTCGATCACGACGGTGGTCTCGGCCAACTCGGCTACTTTTCCGTGGATGCCGCTTTTGGTAACAATGCGGTCGCCTACTTTTAAGGCAGTTTCAAATTCTTTTTCTTTTTTCAAACGGTTTTGCTGCGGACGAATCATAAAGAAATAAATCACGACAAACATCAGCAAAATGGGTAACATCGAAGTTAATTGTTCCATACAGATAAATTTTAAAGGTTACAGTAAGCCCCGGCCCGATTTGTTCAAACGGCCTTGGGTTTGGTAGGTTTTCACTAAACTATCAAGAATCCCGTTGATAAACAGGCTACTCTTGGGGGTTGAATATTCTTTGGCCAATTCAAGGTACTCGTTGATGGTCACCTTGACGGGAATGGAAGGAAATTTCAAAAATTCGCAGATGGCCATTTTCAACATAATGGTATCCAACTCGGCGATTCGCTCCATGTCCCAATTGGGCGTTTTGTCTTCAAACTCTTTTTGCAATTCCTTTTCATTGAGCAAGGTCTTGCGCAACAAATCGACTGCAAAATCAGCATCTTCCGTATCCTTGAACACCCGTGGCACTTGAAACGCATCGGCTTCAAAATGACGCAATTGTTTTTGAATCAATGTATTAACCACCGGAATATCATCCACCCAGGTCAGTTTGAAATCCTCCAAATAGGCATACAACTTTTCATTGGGTGCAATCAGCGTGCTGAAAACGTCGACCACAAAAAAGCGTTCTTCTTCAAAAGTCACGCTGGGTTTGGCCATATACTTTTGGTACAAAGCGCTGGCTTTGATGTCTTGCAACAAATAAACAATGGTATCGTCGTTGTGCTGCCAATTCAAAATACGGTGGTACTCCAAGGCTTGCGCGAGGGTCGCATGATGTTCTAACGCCAATAAAATGGGGTTGTCAATAAATCGGGTGTTGGGATTTCGTTCTTCAGAAGTGGCTAAATGTTTGTTTTTGGCGACTTCCAAGTACTGTGCTTCTTTTTTACGAAGTTCTATCAAGGCCGACAATAGAATCAGGTATAAGTCCAAAATATTGTCCAAACTGGCCTTCAAGAATTTCTCTTGTTTGGTTAAATCATCGCTCCCACTTTGATGCATGGCATAAATGGTCTGCATTACTTTGATGCGAATATGTCTTCGGTTGAGCACGGAATAAGAACTTTTTAAAATAAACAAAGCGAAAGAAATGCTCTTTCGCTTTGCAAAAATAGTACTATTTTTTGGAAACGTCTTTTATTTTGCGTTTTCTTTTCGGCGTTGTTCGATGCGGTTTTCTGCAATCGCCATGGCCGCTTTTTGAGGCGTCATTTGGTGTTTTACCGCGTAATCAAATATTTCCAAGGTCGTATTGTAAATGTTCTCGGTGCGACGTAAGGCTTCGTCTTTGCCGTAGTGCGCGATTTCACCGTATACGTTGATGATTCCCCCGGCATTGATTAAAAAGTCGGGCGCATAGAGGATGCCGCGTTCTTGCAAAATCGGTCCGTGTACGTTCTCGTTGGCCAATTGGTTGTTGGCCGCACCTGCGATAACTTTGGCTTTGATTTTATACACCGTATCATCGTTGATGGTCGCTCCCAACGCACAAGGCGCATAGATATCGACGTCGGCGCTGTACATATCGTCGCCAGTGAAAATTTTGGCACCATATTTTTTACTCACTTCTTCCAAACGTTGTTCGCTGAGGTCAACCATTTGAACCAAAGCGCCTTCGTGGCATAAATGGCTCACTAAAGTTTCCCCTACGTGTCCGATACCTTGTACCAATATTTTTTTACCGGCTAAGCTATCAGAACCAAATTGGTATTTGGCTGCTGCTTTCATTCCCATATACACTCCGAAAGCGGTTACGGGTGAAGGATTTCCTGATCCTCCGCGCTCTTCTGAAATTCCAGTAACGTAAGGCGTCACGTCGCGAACAGTATCCATATCGGCAGTCACCATCCCCACATCTTCAGCGGTAATATATTTTCCCGAAAGCGAATGCACAAATTCACCGAACTTTTGCATTAACTCCGGATTCTTATCGGTTTTGGCATCCCCGATGATCACGGCTTTCCCACCTCCTAGGTCTAAACCCGAGATTGCGGACTTGTACGTCATCCCGCGAGAAAGACGTAACACGTCGTTGAGAGCTTCCCACTCGTTGTTGTATTTCCACATACGGGTTCCCCCGAGGGCCGGACCCAAAACGGTGTTGTGTATCCCGATTATTGCTTTTAAACCTGTATCTTTGTCGTGACAAAACACAATTTGTTCATGATTGTCAAATGAAAGTTGACCGAAAACGGGGTCCATTTTCTGCAACTCCTGAGGCGTGGTGATTTCTGCAGTCATAAGTACGAATTTGCGTTGCGACTTTGTCAATAAGTCGAAGCAAATTTAACGTTTTATTCAAGAAAATTCACCTTATTATGGTTTAATTAGCATATTGTTAATAAAATTCATTTATACTGATTTTTTTTGAATTATATATAATCTATTTTTTTAACAGTAATAAAAATAAAAATAAAGACTTCGTCCCGAAACAATGAAAGAACTTCGTTATTTGAATAAATATTTTATGAAATACAAATACCACTTTTTGGCTGGTATTTGCATTACGATTGTCGCCCAAATTTTCTTTTCCTACACGCCGAAATTAATTAGCGCTTCGTTTAAAATCATTGAGAATTACCCCGAAAATGGTTTATCAGCTTCGGCGGTACGGGAACAACTGGTCACCAATATCTTGCTCGTTATTGGCACGGCGCTGATTGCGGGTTTTCTCACGTTTTTAATGCGGCAAACCTTGATTGTGATGTCGCGCTATGTGGAATTTGATCTAAAAAACGAAGTCTTTCAACATTATGAAGTACTTGATCAAGGCTTCTACAAACGCAACCGTACCGGGGATTTGATGAGTCGTATCAGCGAGGATGTGGCTAAAGTTCGCATGTACGTGGGACCCGCCGTGATGTATACCATCAACACACTGATTCGTTTTGGGGTAGTGATTATCTATATGTATCACGTGTCGCCCAAACTAACGTTGTACACCCTACTCCCCTTGCCGATTCTCTCCTACATCATTTTTAAACTCAGTGTTGAAATCAACAAACGAAGCACCCGTTTTCAAGAAAACCTTTCCAATCTTTCGAGTTTTAACCAAGAGGTGTTTTCGGGCATTCGGGTAATTAAAGCGTATGCCTTGGAAGGCAAAACCGAAAAAGAAATGGCCGAATTGGCCGAAGATAGTAAGACCAAAAGTTTGCGCTTGGCGGGAGTGAATTCGTTATTCGGTCCTTTGATGATCACCTTAATAGGAATTAGTAACTTGGTGGTAATCTTTTTTGGGGGGATGATGTACATTCAAGGCGACCCCAACATTAAAGAAATTGGGGTGATTGCCGAATTTATATTGTATGTCAACATGCTCACGTGGCCCGTGGCTTCTATTGGATGGGTTTCGTCATTGGTGCAAGAAGCAGAGGCCTCGCAAAAACGTATTAATGAATTTTTACAATCGGAGCCTGAAATTCGCAATACCCAACCCGAGCCGACGCCTATTCAAGGAAAAATTGTCTTTGACAGCGTGAGTTTTACCTACCCCGACACCCAAATCCAAGCCTTAAAAGACGTTTCATTTACCCTAGAGCAGGGCAAGACGTTGGCGATTTTGGGGAAAACGGGCTCCGGAAAATCAACCTTACTCGCATTACTCACGCGACTATACGATACTACGGCGGGTACCATTCGCATCGATGATCGTTTGATTGAAGAATTGAATTTGTACTCGTTACGCGACAGCATTGGGATTGTGCCGCAAGATGCCTTTTTGTTCTCGGATACCATTGCCAACAATATTCGCTTTGGCAAAGAAGATGCCTCGATGACAGAAATTGAACAAGCTGCACAACACGCAGAGGTTCATGACAACATCGTGCAATTCAATCAAGGCTATGAAACGGTCTTGGGCGAACGCGGGATTACGTTGTCGGGAGGTCAAAAACAACGCGTTTCGATTGCCCGGGCCTTGATAAAGAATCCGAAACTCCTGTTACTCGACGATTGCCTTTCGGCGGTGGATACAGAAACTGAGGAGCGAATTTTGAATCATTTGTCTGCTTATACCAAAAGTAAAACTACGGTGATTGTAAGTCATCGGGTTTCCTCGGCCAAAAATGCAGATTACATCATGATTTTGGAGGAAGGGCGCATTGTTGAACAAGGTACTCATAATCAATTACTAACCTTAAACAGACACTACAAAGCCCTCTACGACAAACAACTTTCTGAAAAAGAAGTCGAATAATACTTGCATATTTTCTATTTTTTTTTGATTTTCGTGAAGAGAAAACTTGTAAATGACAGCGCGTATTATGAGAGAAAATGACATGTTGGAAAAAGACGAAATATTTTCCAAAGTATTAAGAGCCGGTAGAAGAACGTATTTCTTTGATGTCCGATCCACCAAAGCAGACGACTACTACATTACCATTACGGAAAGTAAAAAGTTTACGGAGGAAGACGGTTCCTTCCACTTTAAAAAACATAAAATTTACCTCTACAAGGAGGATTTTGCAGCGTTCCATGACATCTTGGAAGAGATGACCAATTTCATTTTAAAATCGAAAGGCGAAGAAGTAATTTCTGAGCGTCACCAAAAAGACTTTAAGAAAGAATATTACGCGGAGGACCAAGAAGAATCAACGGGAGATAAAAAATATACGGATATCGATTTTGATGATATCTAATAAAAAAACCGAGAGAAAAAATCCTCTCGGTTTTTTTTATTCTGCGCCTGAAGTCAGGTAATTGTAAATCTTCATCCCTTGCTCGTCCGATAAACGGGCTTTCTTTTGCATCCGTGCTACAATCGGTTTCCATGCCTCAGCGTTATAGCTATTGGGTTTGTATAATTGGTGGCATTGTCCGCAACTGCCTTCGTACAAATTTTTCCCTTCTGCCAATTCGGGAGTCAATTCTTTTTTTACCACCGTTACTTCGGGGGTAACGGTTGGTTTGGGTGTAGAACTGCACGCATACAGCAGCGCCAATCCTAGGGCACTAATCCAAATTTTTGTTTTCATCATACTTTACATTATAATCTAAAACTACAAAAAAAGCGGTTATAAAACCGCTTTTCTCCTTTTTATTTTACATCCATCAATTCCACATCAAAGACTAAGGTAGCATCGGGAGGAATCACCCCTCCAGCACCCGCTGCACCATACCCTAAATAGGACGGAATAACAAAACGAGCCTTATCGCCTACATGAAGCAAAGCAATCCCCTCGTCCCATCCTTCAATCACATAGCCTTTCCCTAAGGGAAACTCAATCGGTTTTTTGCGTCCATAGGAACTGTCAAATACTTTTCCGTTGTCTAAAGCGCCTGTATAATGTACAGAAACCGTACGTCCTTTTTCGGCTTTTTTTCCGTTCCCTTTTTGAATAATTTGGTAACGCAATCCACTCTCCGTTTTTTGAAAACCCGCTGCTAATTTTTCTACGGCATCTTCCGCTTGACGCTTGGCTTCGGCAAGACGTTTTTCGCGCGATCCTTCAAACGTACGAAACGCTTCAATCGCATTCCATTGTTGCGCTTCGTCGCCTTGACGAATGATTTCGATGCTTTCGATCAAATCGTTTTGTTGCACAGCATCAACTACCGCTTGTCCTTCTACTACATGACCGAAAACGGTATGCTTCCCGTCTAACCATGGAGTCGCCACATGTGTGATGAAAAACTGAGACCCATTGGTGCCAGGACCTGCATTGGCCATCGACAAAACACCAGGACCGCTGTGTACCAAATCGGGATGAAACTCATCGTCAAATTGATAGCCAGGACCGCCTGAACCAATACCTTGCGGACAACCGCCTTGAATCATAAAATCGGGAATAACGCGGTGAAATTTAAATCCATCGTAATAGGGTTTCCCCATGGGGCGAGCATCATTCTCTAGTTGTCCTTCTGCCAAACCCACAAAATTACCTACGGTACCAGGCGTTAATTCATGTGTTAATTTTACTAAAATAACACCGCGAGAGGTGTTGAATTTAGCATATATACCATTTTCCATTGTTTAATTATTAAAAATAAAGCGGCAAAGGTAAACTTATTCTGCTAACTTTAAAAATACCAATTCCAATCCAATTGCTTTATTACCTTTGTCCAAAATTAGACCCATGCGCATCGACATCATTACTGTAGTTCCTGAACTTCTTCGCAGTCCCTTTGAAGCTTCGATTATGAAACGCGCTATAGAAAAAGGACTCGTCGAAGTACATTTTCATAACCTTCGGGATTATACCACGAACAAATATAAAAGTGTAGACGATTACCCTTATGGCGGAGGCGCAGGCATGGTGATGATGGTCGAACCCATTGACAAATGCATTACCCAATTAAAAAGTGAGCGCGACTACGACGAAATCATCTATATGACGCCCGATGGGGAAACGTTACACCAAGGAATGGCAAACGCAATGTCGATGTATGAAAATATCATCATTCTTTGCGGTCACTATAAAGGAGTTGACCAACGGGTACGCGACCATTTTATTACCAAAGAAATTTCGATTGGCGATTATGTGCTTTCGGGGGGTGAACTTGGCGCTTTGGTTCTCGCTGACGCTTTGATTCGACTCATCCCAGGCGTGCTGAATGACGAGACTTCGGCGTTGACCGATAGCTTTCAAGATAATTTGCTTTCCCCTCCTATTTATACCCGACCCGCCGACTATAAAGGGTGGAAAGTCCCCGACGTATTGTTGAGTGGTCATGCTGCCAAAATCGACCAGTGGCGTGAAGAGAAAGCCTTTGAACATACTAAAAATCGTCGTCCCGACTTGCTTGATCGATAAGCTTTTACCCTTTTAGACAGAAAAAAAACGTATCCAAAAAATTTAAAATTCATCATTTCTAATTTAAAATAATTAATTACATTTGCACCCGCATTGGATCAACCTCTGACGAGAATCGTGAATGTTGTTCTGAGAAAACACTTAATGTTAGTTACAATGGCAGATTTATTAAAATTCGTTCAAGACGAATTCGTAGCAAAAAAAGGCTTCCCTGAATTTGGAGCTGGTGATACGATCACTGTGTATTACGAAATTAAAGAAGGTGAAAAAACAAGAACCCAGTTTTTTAAAGGGGTTGTTATCCAACGCAAAGGCGCTGGTGTTACTGAAACATTCACCATCCGTAAAATGTCAGGTGCTGTTGGGGTAGAGCGTATCTTCCCATTGAACATGCCTGCTTTACAAAAAATTGAAGTGAATCAACGTGGTAAAGTACGTCGTGCACGTATCTTCTACTTCCGTGAATTGACTGGTAAAAAAGCAAAAATCAAAGAGAGACGTTATTAATCGTTTCCCGATGTACCATAAAAAAGTCCCGAATCTTATTTTCGGGACTTTTTTTTTGAAAAAAAAACGAGCTTAAAATTTGCAATCTTATTTTTTGCAATCGTTTAATTAGCAATTTGATAATTCAATCGATTTCGAAGTCCAAACCTACCCAATGTCGCTAGCATCTTTATATATTTGTGGGCTTTTGTTTAATTACACAAACTAATACTGATTATATGGCAAAAATTAAAGTGGCCCATCCGGTGGTTGAATTGGATGGCGACGAAATGACTCGCATTATTTGGAGTTTTATTAAAGAACAATTGATATTACCATACTTGGATATTGATATTAAGTATTTTGATTTAGGCATTGAACACCGTAATGCTACCAATGACCAAGTGACTATTGATGCCGCAGAAGCAATTAAAACCTACAATGTGGGTATTAAATGCGCCACCATCACTCCCGATGAAGCCCGTGTGGAGGAGTTCAAACTCAAAGAAATGTGGAAATCTCCCAACGGAACCATTCGTAATATTGTAGGAGGAACGGTATTTCGGGAGCCTATTATTATGAAAAATGTACCGCGTTATGTACAAGGTTGGACCCAACCGATTGTCATTGGTCGTCACGCTTTTGGCGATCAATACAAAGCTACCGACAAAGTAATTAAAGGAAAAGGGAAACTCACCATGTCCTTTACCGATGAAAACGGACAAACTACTTCTTGGGAAGTGTTCAATTTTAAAGGCGACGGTGTAGCCATGTGTATGTACAATACCGACGAATCAATTTACGGCTTTGCACATTCTTCATTTCAAATGGCGTTGACCAAAAAATGGCCGTTGTACCTTTCTACCAAAAACACCATCTTAAAAGCCTACGATGGTCGTTTCAAAGATATTTTCGAAGAAGTTTACCAGCAACATTATAAGAGTCAATTTGAAGCCTTAGGCATCGTTTACGAACACCGCTTGATTGATGATATGGTGGCCTCGGCGATGAAATGGAACGGTGGATTTGTTTGGGCTTGTAAAAACTACGATGGCGACGTACAGTCGGATACGGTAGCGCAAGGATTTGGTTCGTTGGGACTAATGACTTCGGTACTCGTAACCCCCGATGGAAAAACCGTAGAAGCAGAAGCCGCTCACGGTACTGTTACCCGTCATTACCGTCAACACCAACAAGGAAGAAAAACTTCTACCAATCCTATTGCATCTATCTTTGCATGGACACGAGGTTTGGAACACCGCGGAAAATTAGACGGCAATCAAGCCTTGATCGACTTTTGCCATGCTTTGGAGGCCGTGTGTATTGAAACGGTAGAAAGTGGAAAAATGACGAAAGACTTGGCTATGCTCGCTAAACCCGAAGGCCTAACCGACGCTGATTACCTGACTACAGAGGATTTCTTACAAACTTTAAAAGAAAATCTTGACCGCAAATTAGCGTAAAGAAATACAGCAACACAAAAAAGACGGTTCATGGAGTGACCGTCTTTTTTTTATTTCTGGGGTTCCGTTTTGGACTTATCCATTTTCTCTACATACTCCACTTGCAGTCGCGCTTTGTAACCAATACCTAAATTCCAATACTTTTGGGAAAATAGTACGCCATTGGCATCTTTAAAATCGTATTGGCCTGTATTGGGTGAAATTTGCCCGTAATTCAGGGCTTCGATTTCAATAATATTCATCCCTGGATTAAGTTGCACGCTAAATTCTTGCAAATCGTCACGCAACACAATGGAAGGATTAACCAAAACGCCATTGAGCCACACCCGAATGTTATCGCCATCAATCAAACCGTAATCCCGCGTGGCCAAATGAATCGTTTGGGTAAAAACGATTACCCGCCCCAAATCCATATCGCGATTGAAAAGTTCGGGACTCACGCCCTCCTCTTTCAACTTATTGTTAAATTGATCGGTGTACAATTCGGCAGGATTGCGCACGGGATATTGTTTGTCGGGGGTATCGCCCACTTTGGGCAACTGAGGCAAACTCTGCATGATGATATCATCGGAAGTTCGCGCTTTTGGGGCATCAAATTTAAATGGAGGTAATACGGTAGGCGTTGTCGCTACCTCCGCTTTTTTTTGCGCTAACTTGTCGGGAACCGCTTTGATTTTAATTTTCTTACGACGCGATTCCAGCTGTGACCAACCCGAGAAAGTGACCAGAAACAGTATGAGAAAGAGGCGGAATTTCATGTCGTAATTTTGGGTTAAAATTATTTGGATTTTGTTGGGACACAGCGAGTTTAACCTTACATTAACACTCGTCACGTAACAACCTGTCCTTTGAATCGTCAAATTTGCAAAAAAATTAACAAAGACCATGCCTAATCTTTTTCGATTCACCTTAATTTTTCTAAGCTTCACCGCATTCGTATCCGCCCAAGAAAAATTTACACTCAGTGGAACCATCGCCGACCAAAAAAACAATGAAACCTTAATTGGAGTGAATCTGGCTTTACAAGGCACTAAGTCGTTTGCCGTGACCAATGAATACGGTTTTTTCTCTCTGACCCTACCCCGTGGTGAGTATACGTTGGTCATTAGTTATATGGGATATGAAACCCAAAGCATCGCTATCAACCTCAACCAGGACCGAAAAATGGACGTGAAGTTGAAAGAAGAAGGGGAACTTTTGGAAGAGGTTGTCATTTCCTCCCAAGAAACCAAAACGAATATTCGAAAACCAGAAATTAGCGTCAATAAACTATCGGTCGCCACCATAAAAAAAATCCCAGTGGTACTTGGCGAAGTCGACATCATCAAATCGCTTCTTTTTTTGCCAGGGGTAACCAATGCGGGCGAAGGACAATCTGGATTTAATGTGCGTGGAGGAGGCGCCGACCAAAACCTGATTTTACTCGACGAGGCAACGATTTACAACTCCTCACACCTTTTTGGGTTTTTCTCCGTGTTCAATCCCGATGCGATCAAGGACTTAAAACTATATAAAGGCGGAATCCCTGCGCGTTTTGGGGGAAGAGCCGCTTCCGTGTTGGATATTTATCAAAAAGAAGGAAACAACAAAAACTTTCAAGTCAATGGGGGTATCGGTTTGATTTCCTCCCGTTTGTTGGCCGAGGGACCTCTGAAAAAAGACAAAGGCTCCTTTCTCATCGGAGGACGTGCTTCGTATGCGCATTTGTTTTTACAATTGGCCGACAATCCTAATTCGGCCTATTTCTATGATTTGAACACAAAACTCAATTACAAGTTCAATAAAAATAATACACTTTACCTCTCAGGCTATTTTGGACGCGACGTTTTTGACATTAACCAGAGTTTCCAAAACACCTATGGCAACTCCACTTTAAATCTTCGCTGGAACCATTTGTATTCCGACAAATTGTTTTCCAATTTATCCCTTATTTATAGCGATTATTACTACGGTTTAAATTTGGATTTCGTAGGATTCAACTGGGAATCAGGAATAAAAAACTACCACATCAAATACGACTTTCGTCATTATGTCAACGATAAAATCAAGTTGTATTATGGTGTGAATGGAATTTACTATGAGTTTAATCCAGGGACTATCGAACCCTCAAGGGAGGACTCAGGCATTAATTTTAGGCAGTTGGAACGGAAATATGCTTTCGAACCCGCGGTGTATTTGAGTGCTGAGCAAAAAATTAGCGATCGTTTGAATGTCGAATACGGCTTTCGCTACAGTTGGTTTTATCGCTTAGGGGCTTCTACCTTAAATCTGTATGAGAACAACCAACCCGTAGTTTTTGATGAGGAGTTGAAAATCTATGAGAAAGCAACGCCTATAGGAACGGTTTCCTATGGCCGAAATGAAATCATGGCGGATTATAACAACCTGGAACCGCGTTTGGCCTTGTCGTATGAACTGACTTCAAACGCCTCTTTAAAGTTAGGATACAACCGTATGGTGCAATACCTTCAGTTGGTATCCAACACCGCCTCTCCAACTCCGTTGGACGTGTGGACACCAAGTGATCGCTACATCAAACCCCAAATCGCCGATCAAATCGCCCTTGGGTATTTCACCAACCTCAAAAACGATGCATACTCTTTGGAGGTGGAAACGTTTTATAAAACCGTTAAAAACCGTATGGACTACATTGACGGTGCCGACCTGATTGCCAATGAAGCGATCGAACAAGTGGTCCTCAATGGAGATATGCGCTCCTACGGATTGGAAGTGTTGTTTCGTAAAAATTCAGGCGATTGGACCGGTTGGATTTCGTACACCTTGTCCAAATCTGAACAACGCACACCGGGGCGTACACCCCAAGAAACAGGCATCAATAATGGCCAATGGTACAGCTCGGGCTTTGATAAACGACATAATTTAGCGATTACGTCTTCCTACAAGTACTCTAAGAAATGGACATTTGGGGCCAATTTTGTTTTGCAATCGGGTCAGCCTGTAACTTTCCCCAATGGGCAATACGAATACCAAGGCATCACGGTTCCAAGTTTTGGATTGCGCAATGAAGCCAACTTGCCACTCTACCACCACTTGGATGTTTCAGCTACCCTCACTCCAAAAAAGAAGGGAAAACGCTGGCAAGAAGAATGGGTGTTTAGCGTGTACAACCTCTACAGCCGTCGGAATGCCGCTAGCATTACCTTTCGCCAAAATCAAAACACAGGTTTGAACGAATCGCTGCGTTTGTCCATTTTTGGTATTGTGCCTTCAATCACCTATAACTTTAAATTTTAATCCCATGAAAAAATATATTTCTCTTTTGTTGATTGCCTTTTTAGCGTGGAGTTGTGAAGACCCAATTACGTTGGACCTCGATACGGCTGCTCCTAAATTGGTCGTTGATGCAACTATTTTGTGGGAGAAAGGAACTCCTGGCAACGAACAGAAAATACGACTCACCACCACCACCGGCTATTACGCTCCCGATGTTCCCACCGTATCTGGCGCCACCGTAGTAATCACCAATAGCAGCAATACGGTGTTTCCTTTTGTGGAAGTGGTTCCCAACTCAGGTGAATACCTTTGCACCACTTTTGTGCCTGTGATTAACGAAGTTTATACGCTAACGGTGATTTATAATGGCGAAACCTACCGAGCTGCCGCACCGCTATTGGCCACGCCCGTAATTGATTCGGTTTCGCAAACTACCGTTCAAGGCTTCGGCGGAGAAGAGATTCAGGTCAAATTTTTCTACCAAGACAATGGCAATGAGGATAATTTTTACTTCGTTGGGGTTCAAAATGCACAATTGGCCATCCCCGAGTTTGGGGTCATCTCGGATGATTTTTTTCAAGGAAATCAAATGTTTGGCTTCTACACTCAAGAAGATTTGGTGGCGGGCGTTCCCCTTCGTTTTCGTTTGCAAGGCATCACCGAACGCTACTTCAATTACATGAATCAGTTGTTGAATATCGCTGGTAATCAAAACGGCAGTCCTTTTGCTACCCCACCAGCCACCCTTCGCGGTAATGTAGTCAACCAAACCAATGAAGCCAACTTCCCATTAGGTTACTTTCATCTGTCGGAAGTGGATTACCGCGATTATATTGTGGAGTAATAAGGTGAAGAAAGCTTTAAATCCAAAAGGAAAATTATCCGAAATATTCCCTATTTTTAACCCTGGAATTAATGTTGAAAACGGTCAACTCTAATTAGAAAAGTACACTAATCACTAATTACTAGTCACTAATTACTAGTCACTAATCACTAACCTGCCTGCCGGCATAGGCAGGTCACTAGTCACTAGTCACTAATCACTAATCACTAATCCATGTCCTCCCACCACATCGTTCGTGACGACCAAGAGCCGGCGCTGATCATCGCCAATGGAGCAGCTTGTTCATTGGAATTACTCCATCAGCTCTTGGAATGGCAACCGTTGGTGATTGTCTTGGATTCGGCCATGGAGCGCGTGGTTGAGTTGGGAATAAAAGTCGATGTGCTGTTGGGCGACTTTGACCGGGATTTTGATCCGCACCGTTTTAAAGAAAAACACTATCCTCTAGAAATTATACCTACCCCCGATCAAAACAAAACCGACTTAGAGAAAGCCTTTGATTACCTCATTCATCGTGGCCATAAAGCCGTAAATGTAGTTTGGGCCACCGGGTATCGAATGGACCATACCCTTCACAATGTGACCATCATGGCGGCCTACCGCGAAGCATTGAAAATTGTCTTTTTTGACGATTATTCCAAACTCCATCTTCTCCCCCGACATTTTGAAAAATGGTATCCAAAAGACACTGTCCTTTCGTTGATTCCCATTGGAACGGTGCACGGAATCCGCAGTCAAAACCTTTTTTATCCCCTCCATGAGGATTCACTCACACTAGGCTACCGCACTGGAAGCAGTAATCATGTGGCGCAAGACGGCCTTGTTACCATAACGCATGAAACCGGCGACTTAATCTTAATCGAAAGTTAAGAATTGATATAAAACATAAACTTTTCTTATACGTTATATTTACTATAATTTATAATGTATGAAAAAGTTACTCTCCTTAGTACTGTTACTCGCTACTATTTCCGTTGGAGCCCAAGAGGTCAAAACCATGGAAGAAGCCCTTCAGAAGGCACAAGCGGGTTCGCACAAAATTGTATTGTATTTTTCTGGCTCAGATTGGTGCGCCCCTTGCATCCAGTTTAAGAAAAAATTTGTTCAGGCACCTGAATTTCAAGCCTTCGCCCAAAACAACTTGGTCGTGCTCCAAGTCGATTTTCCGCGCTTACAAAAAAACAAGTTACCGTTGGAACAAGAAAAAGCCAATGAATCGCTAGCCGATCAATTCAATCCCAAAGGAATTTTCCCACTCATTCTTGTCTTGGATGACCAGCAAAAAATACTCAAAAAATGGGAAGGCTTACCGCAAGAATCCGTAGCCGATTTTATCAAAGCATTGCAATAAAAATGATATTCAAACAAACAGCCCGATTGATGGGCAATCATTTTGAATTTTCGCTTTTGGGAGAAACAGAAGCCGAAGTAGCCCCCTATTTCGAATACGCCATCGGTGAAATTCAACGCATTGAAGCCCTGCTGACGACCTTTTCAGAAACCAGTGTCACCGCAGCCATCAATCGCCAAGCCGGAATTGCTCCTGTAGAAGTCCCTGAGGAGGTGTTCCAACTCATTGCACGTAGTCAGCACCTCTCTACCATTACCCAAGGGGCTTTTGACTTAAGCTACGGCAGTATCGACAAGCGGTTTTGGAATTTTGACACCCAAATGACCGCCTTACCCGATCCTGAATTGGCCCAAAAGGCAGTAGCCCTCATCAATTACAAAAACATTCTCTTAGACGAAGCAAACCAAACGGTTATGCTGAAAAATAAAGGAATGCGGATAGGTTTTGGAGGTATCGGCAAAGGGTATGCGGCCGAACGGGCGCGTATGCTACTAAAAAAAGAAGGGATTTCGAGTGGCATCGTCAACGCCTCGGGAGACTTAGCCGCATGGGGACATCAGGAAAATGGGCAACCCTGGACCATTGGTGTCGCTGATCCCAATACCAAAAAAGCGCTCTTTGCCGGTTTTCAAATTTCCGAAAAAGCGGTGGCCACCTCGGGTAACTACGAAAAGTACGTCATCATCAACGGCAAACGCTATTCCCACACCATCAATCCCAAAACAGGATACCCCGTAAGCGGTATCAAAAGTGTCACGCTCATTGCCGACAACGCCGAAATAGCCGATGCACTCGCTACGCCCGTCACCGTCATGGGAATCGAAGTCGGACTCGATTTTATCAACCAATTGCCCTTTATTGGGTGCATCCTTATCGACGACCATAACCAAATATTCACTTCAAAAAACATAAAACTCCTATGAAAAAATTCATAATAGCAAGTCTACTCGGCCTAATCGCCACCTCCTGCTCGACCGTGAAACAGTACCAAAAAGCAAAAATTAATGATGCCGAGATGGCACTGGCGCCCAAACCCACCGAAAAGTTTGAAAGCACCTTCCAATTATACCGCGAAGGAAGCTCGGGAGCCAATGGAGGAAAAACCGGCGGCGGATGTGGATGTAATTAAGACCAATGACCCATGAAAAAACGTATCATCACAGCGGCATTACTCGCCGTACTATTCCATCCAAAAGCCCAGGCGCAATCGGATTCGACAAGCACGTACAAAAAACAAAAATTGAAAATCGAAGAGGTCAATTTCATCTCTAGTTACTACACCCAAACCGGTGACAATTCGGCGGTAACCGGCGGTAAAGGAACCGAAAAACTTACCGATATCGCGACGCAGTTTGAAGTCATCTTGACCAAAAAAGGTCGAGCGCAACGAAGCCATCAATTCAATTTTGCACTGGGCGTAGATTCCTATACCTCAGCATCGTCCGATAAAATTGACCCCAACTCGGTCACATCAGCCTCGTACCAAGACATGCGCGTGTATCCTTCGGGACAATACACCTACAAAAACGAGGAAAAAAACTATGCCGTAACCACGGGATTATCCGCCTCCGCCGAGTACGATTATATCTCCACAGGCGCCAATGTAGGGTTCATCAAAAACTCCAAAGACAACAACCGCGAGTTCTCTGCCAAAGCCTCCGTATTCCTCGATACCTGGAAGGTCATTTTACCCATCGAACTCCGTGGCAATCCTTCCGATAACCAGGCAAATCATTTGGACTCGAAGCCGCGAAATTCCTATAACCTCGGCTTGGTCTATTCGCAAGTGGTCAATAAAGTTTTTCAAATGTCCATCATGGCCGATATTGGCTACCAACAAGGACTGCTCGGCACCAAATTCAACCGCGTGTACTTTAATACCCTTGCGGTCGCCTCCGAAAAACTGCCGGAAACACGGTTTAAAATCCCCATCGGACTCCGGGCCAACTATTTTATAGGAGACCATTGGGTGTTTCGTTCGCTCTACCGCTACTACACCGACTCGTGGAATATTCAATCGCATACGTTTAGTTTCGAACCCGTGTACAAAATCAATGCGTTTTCATCGCTGGCCTTTCCCTACCGGTTTTACACCCAAACGCAGGCCAAGTACTTTAAAGAAATCTTTCAGCATACGCCGGGAACCGAATTTTATACCAGTGATTTCGACCTGTCGCAATTCTCCAGCCACATGTTCGGCCTCGCCTACCATAAAACCGATACCGATCGTGGAATTTTCAACATCAAACGCATTCATTCCCTCGAACTCCGCTATGGATACTACACGCGAGACAACGGCCTTTCTTCGCATATCCTCACGCTGGCCTTGCAGTTCAAGTAACAGCGCCCTCCTAAAAATTTTGCCACGGTCTTGGTTCCCGTGGCATTTTTTTTTGGAGCAAGCGATTTCCCATGTATACACCACCCGCCTCCCGCTTTCGGC
>CANHRI010000010.1 GCA_947463515.1 Flavobacteriaceae bacterium | reverse complement strand
TCACCCAATTTTCCTAATTATGTTGGATTGGCTAAAAAACATACAGAAAGAATATCCTGAATTTTGGAAAACGTATCTGGAAAAAATGGATAAAAAATCCAATCGCTATGTGGCGTTTACCCTTGAAACTACGGGTTTAAATTCGCGTAAAGATGTTATTCTATCGATTGCTGCCATCGGAATTGTTCAGGATCAGGTTTTAATTGGTGATGTTTTTGAAATTGCCATTCCGCAATACAAATATTTGCATGACAACGGCATTACCCATGACTTTGTTTTGGAAAGTAAAATGCCAAAATTAGCCGAACCGGCTGCGATTGAAAATTTTATCGCCTTTATTGAGAACGCTGTTTTAGTCGGTCACCGCACCTATTTTGATGTGGAAATGCTCAATGAAGTACTCGAAAAATTAGGCTGTGGACGTTTGCGTAATGAGGCGTTGGATATTGAAATTATGTACAAAAAAGTACATGATTTGTCTGAAAAGAGCATTGCACTAGATGAAATGGCCAAAGCGTATAAACTTCCCGTTACCGAGCACGTTTCACCTACCGATGACGCCTATAATATTGCGTTGATGTTTTTGAAATTAAAGTCCAAATTGGGCCTGAAATAAACCTGAAGTAATTTGTCCATTTGATTGGTATAAATATCTGAAATTCAATGATTGGTGAAATAAAAAAAACTACCTTCTCAATCGAAAGCAGTTCCAACCAATAAAAAACTAAATTAATTATAAACTATACCCGTTCATTTTTGATTTCCTCTACAATTTCAGGATTCAAAAGTGTAGAAATATCTCCGAAATTGCTAAAATCTCCTTCAGCAATTTTGCGTAAAATACGTCGCATGATTTTACCAGAACGTGTTTTTGGCAATCCACTTACAAATTGGATTTTATCTAATTTGGCAATGGGTCCGATTTGATCAGAAATCAATTGGTTAATTTCTTTAGCAAGGTTTTCACGATTACGGGTCTCTCCTACTTCTTTCAAAATGATAAAACCATACATCGCATTTCCTTTGATGTCGTGCGGGAAACCAACAATAGCACTTTCGGCCACCGCTGGGTGTTCGTTGATCGCATCTTCAATCGGTGCTGTGCCCAAATTATGCCCTGAAACAATAATCACATCATCAACCCGACCTGTAATTCGATAATACCCCACTTCATCACGCAATGCGCCGTCACCTGTGAAATACTTTCCGGGAAAAGCAGAGAAATAGGTCTCTTTGTACCGCTGATGATCGCCCCAAATGGTTCGTGCCATACTCGGCCATGGGAATTTGATGCACAAACTACCGGTGACTTGATTGCCTTCAATTTCGTTACGCAATTCATCCATCAATACCGGTTGTATCCCGGGTAAAGGCAAGGAGGCGTAAGTGGGTTTTGTGGGCGTTACAAAAGGAACGGGAGAAATCATAATTCCGCCTGTTTCCGTTTGCCACCAAGTATCGACGAGTGGGCAACGTTTTCCACCCACATGATCGTTATACCAGTGCCAAGCTTCTTCGTTAATGGGTTCTCCTACTGATCCGATTACCTTCAAAGAAGACAATGGATATTTTTGGACATAATCTAAACTCTCTTTGGCCAAAGCTCGTATCGCTGTCGGTGCGGTGTAAAATTGATTTATCTTATGTTTCTCAATCACTTCCCAAAAACGACTAAAATTGGGATACGAAGGAACACCTTCAAAAATCACCGTTGTAGCACCATTCAAAAGTGGTCCGTAAAGAATATACGAATGCCCTGTAATCCAACCGATATCGGCGGTACACCAATACACATCGTTTTCTTCGTAATTGAAAATATTTTTAAACGTATAGGCGGTATATACCATATACCCTGCAGTTGTGTGCAACATTCCTTTAGGTTTGCCGGTTGAACCTGAGGTATACAAGATGAATAATGGATCTTCGGCATCCATGATTTCGGCTACATTGTTGGGAATAGCATCATCCAACAAGGGTTGCAACCACAAATCACGACCTTCTTGCATGGCCACTTGTTGATTCGTACGACGAGCCACTAAAACGGTTTCAATCGTTGGGCATTTTTCCAAGGCCTCATCAACAATGGCCTTAAGATTGATGATTTTATCACCACGGTACCCACCATCGGAAGTGATGACCATTTTGGCTTCACAGTCCTGAATACGGGCCGCCACCGCTGAGGCTGAAAATCCAGCAAAAACCACCGAGTGAATGGCTCCAATACGGGCACAGGCTAAAACCGCTACAGCCAAATCGGGAATCATCGGTAAGTAAATGCATACGCGATCCCCTTTCTTTATGTCTTGATCACGTAAAACGTTGGCCATTTTGGCAACACGGGCATACAATTCATTATAGGAAATATGTTGTGCTTCCTCGTTGGGATCATTGGGTTCAAAAATAATGGCTGTTTTCTCACCGCGTTTGGCTAAATGCCGATCAATACAGTTTTTGGTGATATTCACTTTGGCATTCACAAACCATTTGAAGTCCGCTTCCTGCATATCAAATTCCAAAACTTTATCCCATTTTTGATACCAAGTGAAATTCTCATCCGCGATACGGTCCCAAAATTTTCGGGGTTCACGAATAGATTTTTTATACATTTTAAAATAATGCTCGAGATTATTTATTTTGTAATAACTCATTGTAAATCTTATTTTATGTTTTTTTGGCTATGTAAATATAGCCATTCTTAGAGTGCAGAAATGAAATATGTTGCTAAATTACTATACACAATAGGTCTTGCATTTTCTCGTTCCTAAAGATCCTGTTACGATTTGTAACTTCCAATTTTTGAAACCGACAACACGGCTGCGATTTCCTCAATAATTGATTCATCACCAATGGTTGAAGGAATTTGAAATTCTACTCCATCGACTATACTTCGGAGTAGTTTTCGTAAAATTTTTCCCGAACGCGTTTTCGGTAACTGTTACACTACGATCACATCTTTTAAAGAAGCTACAGCCCCAATTTGCTCGCGAACTTTTTGAACCACTTCATGTTGCAACTGAAAATGCTCAATAGGTTCCCCCGATTTGGTAACCACTAACGCAAAGTGAAGCGACTCATCATTTCTTTTATTGATTCATTATCAAATGATTGCCGGGTTTGATAAATAATTCTCATTTTTTCAACGCTTTTTTTTATCTTGTCTGAAAATTTTAAGCATGCAATTTGATCCTGAAAATCTGGAACAATCCGCAATTTATAAGTTGTTAACGGGCACGATTATTCCGCGTCCTATTGGTTGGATATCTACTGTTGACGAAAAAGGTATAAACAACCTTGCCCCTTTTTCCTATTTCAATCTTTTAGGCGATGACCCGCCCCACGTGATGTTTTCTACGCGTCGGGATAACGATACCAACAAGGATACCTTAAATAATGTCTTATCAACAAAACAATTTGTGGTTAATATGGTTACGGAAGATGTGATTGAAAAAATGAACGCTACTTCTGACAAACTTCCACCCGAAGTTGATGAGTTTGTTCATGCCGGACTCACACCCATTCCCTCGCTAAAAGTCAAACCCATGCGGGTAAAAGAGAGTCCGATTCATTTAGAATGCGAACTCGTGCATCACTATTTTTTGGAAGGACACCAACAAGGCGGCGCTTGTGTACTCATCGGTCGCGTGGTCATGATGCATTATGCCGATGAAGTATTGTTGGATAACTACAAAATTAACATGGAAACCTACAAACCCATAGCGCGTTTGGCGGGAGCTAACTATTCAAAATTAGGCGAACAATTTGCCATTAAAAGAAATTCTTAACATGAAAATTACAGTAATCGGGGGCGGACCTGGCGGTTTATATTTTTCGATTCTAACGAAAAAAGCATTGCCCCACTGTGAAATTGATATTTACGAACGCAACCGCCCTGATGATAGTTTCGGCTTTGGAGTTGTTTTCTCTGATGAAACCTTGGGCGAATTCCTCAAACGGGATATGGAGTCGTATGAATTGATTCGCTCCAATTTTGCCTATTGGGATGATATCATTATAGCGCGTGACGGTCAAGAAGTGAGTATCGCCGGCAACGGATTTTGTGGCTGTTCCAGAAAAACCTTGTTGAAATTGTTACAGCAGCGCTGCCAAGAAGAAGGCATTCGCTTGCATTTTGAACAAAATGTAGATGATCTATCGCAATTTGCCAATTCGGATATTATTTTGGCTTCTGACGGAATTGGGAGTGCGATTCGCTCCCAATATGCCGAGGAATTTGGGACGCATATCGAACTCAAAAGCAATCGTTTTGTGTGGCTTGGTTCGACTAAACCCCTGGATGCCTTTACGTATTTCTTTCGATCCACACCGCATGGAACCATCGTAGCCCACTCCTACCAATACGAACCAGGTATGAGTACATGGATTTTTGAATGTTCCAACGATACTTGGAAAAAACATGGTTTTGAAGTCACCAACGAAGCCGATACCATCGCCAAAATGGAAGCAATTTTCAGAGAGGAACTTGATGGTCATGGCCTGATTTCAAATAAATCGCACTGGCGTCAGTTTCCGCATGTCACGAATAAAAATTGGCACCATAATAATATCGTATTGTTGGGCGATGCCAAAGCCACAGCCCACTACTCTATCGGTTCGGGAACCAAATTGGCCATGGATTGTGCCATCGGACTCTCTGATGCCGTTATTGCAAATCCGAATAACGTGCAAGCGGCTTTTCAACAATACGAGCAAACGCGCCGCAATACGGTAGAAATGATTCAGTATGCTGCTACCGTCTCTTTGGATTGGTTCGAACACATGGATCGCCACATGCAACATCCATTCTACCAATTCGCTTTCGGTTGCATGACACGTTCAAAGAAAGTCACTTTTGAAAACCTTAAGATACGCGATAAATCGTTTACCGATAAGGTTTTGGCCGAATTTAATGGAAATCAGGAATCCAAACCCGCTGCTTTTCACGAATTTAGACTAAGGGATATGCAACTGCCCAACCGCATCGTCATGGCACCTATGGGGCAATATCGTGCTGACAATGGGGAAGTCAACGATTGGCATTTTCAACATTATACCTCGCGAGCTTTAGGTGGCGTCGGACTCCTAATAACCGAAATGACGGCAGTTTCAGATACAGGTCAAATCACTTTAGGTTGTGCGGGTTTATACTCTCATAATCAAATGTATAAATGGAAGCGAATTACTGATTTTATCCATCTATGTACCACTGCCAAAATAGGGGTTCAATTGGGACACTCTGGCCCTAAAGGTGCAACTAAACGTCCGAGTGAAGGAGCCAATCAACCGCTAGAAAATCCATGGGAATTGATCGCTGCCTCTGCTATTCCATTTGCTGAAGGAATGCCTACACCAAAAGCAATGACGATCGCTGACATGGATACGATTACGGAGCAATTTGTGCATGCAACTCAAAATGCGGAGGCTGCAGGATTTGATCTTGTCGAGCTCCAAGCCCATCACGGATTTTTGTTGGCGTCTTTCCTTTCACCCTTAACCAATCAACGAACCGATGAGTTTGGGGGCAGTGTAGAAAATCGTTTGAAATTCCCAATTCGCGTATTTAATGCCATGCGAGACGTTTTTCCAAAAGAAAAACCCATGTCGGTCCGAATTTCCGCCTGTGATTGGGCCGAAGGTGGTATAACTGAAAATGAGGTACTCATCATCGCCAATGCCTTTAAAGAAGCTGGCGCCGATATTATTAATGTTTCAACCGGAAATACGGTGAGTCATCAAAAGCCGCTGGTCGGACGAATGTGGCAAACACCGTTCTCGGATGCCATTCGCAATACCATTCATATTCCGACCATAACGGCGGGATATATTCAGAATATTGACCAAATCAATACCATTTTACTTAACGTTCGTGCCGACTTAGTAGCATTGGGCCGACCCTTATTGTTGGATCCTTATTTTGTGCGTAATGCGCAGGCGTATGAAAATTACCGCCCAACTGATATCCCCGATTCCTATTTTGCAGGTACCTCGCATTTGTATCCGTATCAAGCAACCGAACGCAAACAAATGGAATCGATGAAAAAGGCATTAAAACCGAAGAGTAATAAAAAATAAATTGTCATGAAACACTACACCGATACGTTTGCTCATGATCATTTGCCCGAACTTTCGGCTCAACCAGGCTATTCCTTTCTGGATTTGTCTCAATTTCAGCGTCCTGAAATGTTGAACTGTGTTGATCGTTTGTTGGATCAACACATTCGAGAGGGCCGCGGTAATCAGCCTTGTTTACATACATTTGAAACCACTTGGACCTATCAAGATTTGTTCGAAAAGAGCAATCAGATTGCACAGGTGTTGGTGCAGGATCTGGGACTCCAATCCGGAAATCGGGTGTTGATTCGTTCCGCCAATTCTCCCATGATGGTGGCTTGTTGGTTCGCCATTCTCAAAGCCGGCGGTGTGGTCGTGGCCACTATGCCCTTGTTGCGTTCCAAAGAACTCACCACGATTATTGAATGTGCCGAAATATCGCATGCTTTTTGTGCCGCTGACCTAGAAGAAGAAATGCATTTGGTGAAAAGTGACCGTTTGCAATCAGAGTGCTATTTTGGAAACGGCCAATTGGAAGCATTGATGGCCAAATATGAACCCCAGTTTGACAATTACCACACCCATTCCGAAAGTGTAGCGTTAATCGGGTTTACTTCGGGAACGACGGGCTTACCCAAAATGACGGCGCATTACCACAAAGATATTCTCAATATTTGTGAAGCCTTTCCCGCGTATTCGCTCCAACCTACCTCTGATGATGTTTTTATTGGAAGTCCGCCCATCGGATTTACCTTTGGTCTCGGCGGATTGGTACTGTTCCCCCTCTATTATGGAGCTTCGACGTTTTTAATTGAAAAACCAAGTCCAGATCTGCTTTTGCAAGCGATTCAAGACCATAAAATCACCATTTGTTTTACAGCGCCTACCGCTTGGCGAGTCATTACAACTAAAGTCCGCGATTACAATATTTCGAGTTTGCGCAAATGTGTATCTGCAGGAGAAACACTTCCCTTAAAGGTTTGGCAAGACTGGTTTGATGTGACCGGACTCAAAATTATTGACGGGATTGGGGCCACCGAAATGTTGCATATTTTCATTTCGTCCAATGATACCAATATGAAACCCGGGGCAACAGGATTACCTATAACCGGTTATGAAGCCAAGATTATAGATACGTCTGGAAGCGAAATCACAGATGGTTCACCCGGTCGTTTGGCTGTTCGCGGCATCACAGGGTGCAAATACCTCAATCGTCCCGAGAAACAAGCCGAATACGTGCAATACGGATGGAACCTTACCGGCGATGTTTTCAGAAAAGACGAAGACGGCTATTATTGGTTTGTTGCGCGTGGCGACGACATGATCATTTCCTCAGGTTACAATATTGCAGCTATTGAAGTTGAAAGTGTGTTGATCGGACATGAAGACGTTGCGGAATGTGCGGTGGTCGGACTCCCCGATGACGAACGCGGGATGTTGGTTTGTGCTTATATTGTATTGAAAGATTCAGCTAAAGCATCCGATGTATTGAAAAACCGTATTCAGCACTGGTTCAAAGAAGTAGCCGCTCCCTATAAATATCCACGCGTGATCCATTTTGTGGAAGAATTGCCTAAAACGGAAACGGGAAAAATTCAACGTTTCAAACTTAAAAATCAAGATTAATGTATATTTGAAAAGCTTTTATTTTTTGGAGCTATTTCCTGCTTTCCGCTGTATCTCCCTCCTAACGTCGGGAGGATGCCGCTTCAATCAGGGCTAAAACACGTACTCATGAACTATTTTACTAAAGAAGAAAAAATTCGTTTCCAACATATCGACTACGCTGGGATTGTTTTTTATCCCCGATTTCTCGAAATGCTCAATGCTCTTGTTGAAGATTGGTTTGAAGAAGCACTCGATCGCCCTTTTCATTTGATGCATGAAACCAATGGCATACCGACGGTCGACTTAAAAGTACAATTCAAGAGTCCGGCGCGCCTCGGAGAAACCATCACCAAGCACTTATGGGTCAAAGAATTGCGCAATTCGTCCATGCTATGTGGTTTTAAATTTGAAAACGCCCAACAAAAAACGGTGCTCGAAGGTGAAGTAACCTTAGTGAATGTGAAAATCGCTGAAGATCGGAACAGCATCAGCGCAGAGGCTTTTAACCCGACCATGATGTCAAAAATTGAACACTATTTGCAATAAGAACTATGGATTTTAAAAAATTTAAAGCCGCTACAGTCCAAACATCTCCCGTTTTCCTCAACGTTCCAGCAACGGTAGAAAAGGCTATTCATTTTATCAAAGAGGCACATGACAATGGCGCAACGTTGATTGCGTTTCCGGAAGTTTTTATTGCCGGCTATCCCTATTGGAATTGGGTAATGACGCCTGTACAAGGCAGCGTTTGGTACGAACAACTATACCGTAATTCGGTTGCGGTTAATGATGCTGAAATGCAACCGTTGTATCAAGCGGCACGCGACTATAATATGCATATCGTCATCGGCATCAATGAACGCGGCACAAGTTTTGGCGAAATTTACAACACCAACTTAATCATCAATAACCAAGGAGAAATCATTGGGAAACACCGAAAATTAGTCCCTACGTGGGCAGAAAAATTAACCTGGACTTCGGGGGATGGTTCGTCATTAAAAGTATACGATACCGAAGTGGGGCCGCTAGGCACACTCGCCTGTGGAGAAAACACCAATACCTTGGCGCGTTTTACCTTATTATCACAAGGCGAATTGGTGCACATTGCCAATTACATTTCGCTTCCCGTTGCCCCACCCGATTACGATATGGCAGAAGCGATAAAAATCCGGGCTGCTGCCCATTCCTTCGAAGGAAAATTATTCACCATTGTTTCTTGTTCGACCATATCCCAAGAAATCAAAGATGCATTACGAGTGGATGTGCCTAATATCGATGCTTTGTTGGATCGCAAAAGTTCGGCCTTTTCCGGATTCATCGGACCCAATGGTGCAGTAATCGGCACACCTTTAATTGACGACGAAGGCATTGTTTATGCCGAAATTGATTTGGCGAAATGCATCCAGCCCAAACAAATGCATGATATCTTAGGACATTACAACCGCTTTGATATTTTTGATTTGCGCGTGAATGTTGCTCCCACTCGAAAGATTACTTTTGTGGATGGGAACGAAAATGAATAATTTTAATAATACAGACCTAACAGGTTTTAAAAACCTGTTAGGTCTCCAAAATAAAAACCCATGGAAGAGCAACACTATTCCGATGATGTATTCGGTAGAGCACGCGTCAATGATACTCCCGAACTCGAAGCGTATTATAAAGAATTAGAAACCTTAGGCGCCGGTGCTTTGTGGACCGTTGCCAACGATATCGAACCCTGGGAGCCGCGTCCAAACTCCGTTCCCATGCTCTGGAAATACGACGATTTACGTTCACTGGTGCTCAAATCGAGTGAACTTGTGACACCCGAACAAGCGGGACGTCGCGTAGTATACTTGGTAAACGACAAACGCAAAAACGTTTCAGCAGCTGTGGGTTGGTTATACACTGGAATTCAGGTTACCCGCCCCGGAGAATCGACATCGGCACACCGTCATCGCGCTTCTGCACTGCGTTTTATCATGGAAGGCAGCAAAGGCTACACCGTAGTAGACGGCAATAAAATCATGCTAGAAGTCAACGATTTTGTGATTACCCCCAACTCCACTTGGCACGAGCATGGCGTAGAAGCCGACGGGCAAACCTGTATTTGGCAAGACGGTTTGGATATTCCGTTAGTGAATGCTTTAGAAGCCAATGATTATGCGGTGTATGATGGTAAACAACCATTGAAAGTGCCCTTAAATTATTCCCCGAAAACCTACAGTGGTGTCGGACTCATTCCTGCTGATATACAATGGGATAAGCCGTATTCTCCCCTTTTCAAATATTCATGGAGCAAAGTTTATCCCGCTTTATTAGAAGCTTTGGACGTGAATCCTATCGATCCGTTTGATGGGATACACATGCGATATAGTAATCCAATAACGGGGGGACATGTCATGCAAACCATGAGTGCTTCGATGCAATTGTTCCCCAAAGGATTTAAAGGAAAAGCACATAAACATACGGGATCGTTTGTGTACCAATGCGCGAAAGGAAGTGGCTATTCCATTATCAATGGAAAACGTTACGACTGGAAAGAACGCGACATTTTCTGTGTACCTTCTTGGGCATGGCACGAACATCACAATGCTTCCGAAACCGAAGAGGCTTGCTTGTTTCACTTTAATGATTTGCCCATTATTGAAGGATTAGGCTTGTATCAAGATCGTATATTTACCGAAAATAATGGACATCAAATCATTTTCTAATTCAAAAAAAAGCACATGAAAAAGTGGATTGTAATTGGCTGTATGCTTTTGGGGATTGGGCAGATTTGGGCACAAGATTTTAAACTCGATGCTGGAAAGATATCTCAAAAAGAGTTTGTAGAAGAAATAAGCTTTGAATTAGAGCATGGAAAAATTGTAGTTCCTGTAAACATAAATGGTCAATCGTATCGGTTTTTACTCGACACAGGAGCTCCCAATATTATTTCCAAACGTGTAGCATATACAATCAACCCAACTACAAAGAAGGATATTAATGTGGTGGATGCCAATAACAAAACCCAGAACATGGAAATGGTTCCCTTGCCAGAAATGCGTCTGGGGTCATTACAATTTGAGAATGGAGTAGCTATTGTGGTAGATTTAGATAATCATCCGGTATTAAAATGTTACCGTTTGGATGGCTTTGTGGGTAGCAACTTTTTTAAAAATGCAGTATTGCAAGTAGATTATGCTGCCAAAAAGCTACGAATATCGCATACGGTCAAGTCGTTTTCACCGCCAACAAAAGGCTTTGCTATGCAATTAGTTGGTCAACAATTGGCACCGTATGTCGCTTTGGAACATCAAAGTGAAGGCTGTAATGAAGGGAGTGAATTTGCCTTACTCGATACGGGAATGGATGGTTTTTACGATTTATCAAATCGAGTGTACGCGGATTTCAAAAAAGGAGAAGTCATAAAAACGCTTGGGGAATCAACCGGCGTGGTTTCGCTAGGACTGTTTGAAAAATTGGAGCCAAGCCCCCATCGTTTGGTTCAGGTTCAAAAAATGAAAATCAACGGAACAACTTTTACCAATATAATTACCGAAACGACAGACGATGACAACTCACGTATCGGACTTGACGCGTTCAAGTTGGGAAAAGTAACGTTAGATTTTCATAAGAAAAAATGGTATTACGAGGCTCAGGCACAACATACATTTACAGAAAAACCACCCCGCTTCACCCCCACTTTAATCGATCAAAAGTTAGTTGTCGGAATTATTTGGGAAGAAGCACTTATGTCAAAAATTCAGTTTGGGAATCCTATAGTCCGTATAGACAATTATATCTTAGAAACCCTCCAAATTTGTGAAGTAGTTGCATTAAAAGAGTACTTAACAACACAATCTTCATTAGAAATAGAAATAAAAAACAACGCCGGTGAAACGGTTATCATAAAAAAATAAAACAAAATGAAATTAGTTACGTACACCTATCAAAATGAAGAAGCCCGTTTGGGATTTCTATTTAACGATTTAGTCATTGATATGGAGGATTTTGGAGAAGTGGCCAATTTTCCTTTACCCGATGATATGCACGACTTGATTGACATGGGGATTGGAATAATCGACGAAATCAACGATTTAATTGCCGATACCCCAGAGGAATATATCACAAAAATTGGAGTTCCTTTAGCATCGGTTTCTTTACTCGCTCCCATTCCGAGACCTCGAAAAAATATTATTGGAATTGGGTTAAATTATACCGAACATGTAGCGGAAAGTGCACGCACGTTGGACACATCAGGCAAACTTCCTCAAAAGCCTATTATTTTCTCCAAACCACCAACAACAGTAACGGCAACGAAAACCGAAGTAATTAAAAATACAAAGCTAACCTCACAGTTGGACTGGGAAGTGGAATTGGCAGTTGTCATCGGTAAAACAGGAAAATATGTTCCCAAAGCAGAAGCGATGGATTATGTCTTTGGATATTCGGTCATTAATGATATTTCAGCTCGGGATTGCCGTCGTGAAGGACAATGGATCGTATCCAAAGGACAAGACACCTTTGCCCCGATGGGACCCTATTTGGTGACCAGAGACGAAATCGAGAATCCACATAATTTAAACCTTAGTCTGAAAGTAAATGGTATTGAAAAACAACGTTCTAATACTAAATTCATGTTGTTCAATATTAATGATTTGATTGAGGACTTAAGTACCGTTTTTACCCTTGAGCCCGGCGACATTATAGCTACAGGAACACCTGCTGGTGTGGGAGCTGGACGCAATCCTCAAGAATGGTTGTATGATGGTGATGTGATGGAAGCAACCGTGGAAGGAATCGGGACGATCATTAATACCGTGAAAGAGATTTAAGCAGGGATTGCAATAGGGATCGAAGCAAGGTACCGCGTACCGCGAAGAGCCCGGGCCGAAGGTATTGCCCCATTCAGAGATCAGTGGGCAGTGTTCAGTAGGCAGTAATTAGTAAACCATTGAAGAATAAAATTATGACAAAAAAATATAGAATTGGACAAATTGTACCGTCGTCGAATGTGACGATGGAAACCGAAATTCCAGCGATTTTTAGAGCGCGGGAAACCGTTTTACCCGAACGTTTTACCTTTCATAGTAGTCGAATGCGCATGAAAAAAGTCACTCAAGAAGAACTCGCAGCCATGGATGCGATGAGTTTAAAATGCGCCATCGAACTTTCGGATGCGCATGTCGATGTGATGGGCTATGCCTGTTTGGTGGCCATTATGAGTATGGGACGCGGTTATCATTGTGTATCCGAAGTGAACTTACACCAAGAAACAATTGCCAACGGCTTCCCTACTCCGATTGTCACATCGGCAGGGGCGTTGATTAATGGATTAAAGGTTTTGGGCGCCAAACAAATTTCAATCATCACACCTTACATGCGACCACTTACAGATAAAGTAGTCGATTACATTGAACACCAAGGCATTAAAGTAAAAGAGAGTATAGCTTTGGAAATTCCCGACAATTTAGAAGTAGCAGCACAAAATCCGTTGAATTTATTAGAAATTTATAAGCAACTGGACTTGACTGACGTAGACGTTTTGGTGGCTTCGGCTTGTGTGCAAATGCCATCCTTGGAAGCGATTGATCAAATGCAAGCTGAATGTGAAATCCCGGTTACTTCGGCAGCGGTTTGTACGACATATGAAATGATGAAGAAATTAGGCATTGAAGCGAAGTCGACCATTGGTGGAGAATTGTTGAGTGGTAATTATTAATAATTATGGATTATAGCCTGAAGTGATTCAGGCTTTTACTTTTTAAATGGATTAGGTTTTTACAATCCCTACATAAAAATAAGGATTCTTTATCGATGGTACTTATTTTTTCTTTGGCCGAGGTCATCACACAATGGGTATTAGGACAATGGGGTATTCCTAAGTTATGACCAAATTCGTGAATAGCCACTTTTTTGGATCTTTCGAGCACAACGTTTGAATTCGAATGTTTAAGACGAAATGTTGAAACAATGGCTGATTTGCCAGGTCGATAAGCCAACCCTTAATGCCAAAATCAGTATATTTCCACTCCGGCTTTACAATACGGCCTTTTTCATCGCGCTTCGTGATACAAATGTCTTTTGAGGTCAAGCCGAGGATGTAATCCAAAGTGTCTGGGCGATTTTCAAACTGGAATTTGATCAATTCTTGTGCTTTATACAGGTGATTTTTTTAAACTTAATGCTGAAGAGGACAAGTCAATCTGAGGGAGTAAAACGGTTTTTACGCCATAATAATCCTCTACTGTTTTCCGAATGGAATCACATAAATTAATGGGGAAACCATGATAACATTGAATACCCACGTAAATCGGTTCTGGTTTGGAGTGACAAGTAATTAATAGCAAACTGCAAATTATAAGTAAAATCTTTTTTTTCATGAACTAAAAACTACAAAAGTTAGGCCACAAAAAAAATCATTTTTTGCTAATGAAATAAACCAAAAAAGATTACAAAGCTTCTTGAGATTGACCCTCTAGACTCCTATAGACGGCAGCTGAAATTTGTTTCAAAACCTCAGGTAACGTTTTGAAATCATTACCTTTTGTCATGATGGTGAGTAAATAGGCCTTATTTTGGGTATAAACGACCACGGTTTCATGCAGCTGTTTTTCTACCGCATCACCCGCTTCTCCAAATTTGTGAAAAAAATCATTGTTTGAGGGAATTCCCGCTAAAATACCTTGCTTAAATTTGGATTTACTCAATAAAGAAGCAGCGTATTCAGAGTCTTTTATGGTGAGATAAGAAGCATTATACAAAGCTCTCATAAACAAAGAAACTTCATAAGATGTGATAAAATAATCCGTTGCATTCCAATCAGGGGCGGCCAATCCTAAATCGGTAAAAACATTTTTAAATATTTCTACATCGATGTTTTCATTCAAAAGATAGGTGGCATTATTGTCGGAATAAACAATCATGTAATACAACAATTCTCGTATCGAATAGGATTTACCAAATTCTATCGATTTTGAAGTAAATAAGGGCTTTTTATCGGCTTTATATATTTTGTTGAAAAGAATCTTTTTATCCAATAATCCAGGATTTTTTTCATTCATTTTTAAAAAAGCAATCAATTCGGGTACTTTCAAAAGCGAACCGGGCTTAAACTTTTCCTCCAAATTGATTCCCATCCAATCATTGGAATTGTAATCCTTGAGATATACTGAAGCAGACTTAATTACATTCTTTTGTTGAAAGGCTTGAATAATATTTTGAACCTCTGCCTTCATCGAAGCCAAGTCCGACGATTCATCTTGATCGACATACAACAAGGGTTTAACATAACGATAACCCTCCAATCGCTTTACTTGTAAAGTATTCGCTACGCTGGTTGAAGTTTCACTTGTTTTGTCGACAAAAAAATGTTGTGTAATAAAGTAAGTGGCTATAACAGAGATAAATACTAAAACAGAAACGTATTTAAAATTGATTTTAAAATTTAAGATTCGGGTCATTTTCTAATTTGAATTCTAATATCGCAAAAATAGTGTATTAATTATGAAGAAAACAACACAATTCTCAGTCAAAATTGTTAATTTCTCAATGGAACGAAAGAATCTAGTTTTAAGGGAGTTAAGCCAATCTTGTTAAAATTCACTCCATTTTTTATACAATTTTTACGAGTTTTATCGTTTAAGGAATAGTAACTTGCACCAAAATAAAACCACATGAATTCGATAAAAATACTTTGGGTTGATGACGAAATTGATTTGCTCAAACCCCATATCCTCTTTCTTGAACAAAAAAACTACCAAGTAACGACGTGTAACAACGGTCGGGATGCCTTGGATATTTTTCAAGATGAAAATTTTGATGTGGTTTTTTTAGACGAGAATATGCCAGGATTATCGGGATTGGAAGTGCTTTCTGAAATGAAAGAAAAAAAATCATCCACACCAATCATCATGATTACCAAGAGCGAAGAGGAATTTATCATGGAAGAAGCCATTGGTTCCAAAATCGCTGATTACCTTATAAAGCCCGTCAATCCCAATCAGATTCTTTTGAGTTTGAAGAAAAACTTGGACCATTCGCGACTCATCTCTGAGAAAACAACCTTAGATTATCAAAAAGAATTCCGCAAAATTGCCATGGATATGGGAATGGCGCGTTCCTATACCGATTGGGTTGAAGTCTATAAAAAGTTATTGTTTTGGGAATTGGAGTTAGAACATACGGAGGACTCAAACTTAATCAACATCCTAGAATCGCAAAAACAAGAAGCCAATTTTCAATTTGGAAAATTTATCGAACGAAATTACGAAGATTGGTTTGATCCCAAAGCAGAAAAACCAGTGCTCTCCCATACCGTGTTCAGAGAATGGGTGGTACCCGAATTGGTAAAAAAGGAGAAGCCGATTCTATTTATAGTCGTCGATAATATGCGTTACGACCAATGGAAAGCAATGGAATCTTCGGTGAACACGTATTATAAAGTCGAAAAAGAACTCCCCTATTTCGCCATGTTACCCACAGCAACACAATATGCACGTAATGCCTTGTTCTCGGGACTTTTACCTTCTGAAATGGAAAAACAGTTTCCACAGTATTGGAAAAACGACACCGATGAAGGAGGGAAAAATAATTTTGAAGCCGAATTTTTAACCGCGCATTTGAAACGCTTAGGTTTAAACATAAAACACGATTACTTCAAGATTACAAATTTTCAAACTGGAAAAAAATTAGCCGAAAATTTCCGAGGGCTAAAAGACAATCAATTGGTAGCAGTCGTCTACAATTTTGTGGATATGTTGTCGCATGCCAAAACTGAAATGGAAGTAGTGAAAGAACTCGCCTCCGATGATAAAGCCTACCGCTCGCTGACATTGAGTTGGTTTAAAAATTCTCCTCTTTTGGAGATTATTCAACAAGCCCAAAAATTAGGTTTTAAACTCATTATCACCACCGACCATGGGACCATCAATGTAAAAAATCCATCGAAAGTCATAGGCGATAAAAACACCAGTCTTAACTTACGTTACAAAACCGGAAGAAGTCTCACCTACGAAGATAAAGATGTCTATGTTGTCAAAGACCCTAAAAAAGTAGGATTGCCCGCGATTAACATGAGTAGCTCATTTATTTTTGCGAAAAACGATTTATTTTTGGCTTATGTAAATAACTACAATCATTACGTTAGTTATTACCGAAATACGTATCAACATGGCGGTATTTCGTTGGAAGAAATGATTATTCCGTTTATTGTTTTAAATCCAAGATAACCTATGGAAATTCTTTTTTCATTGGATGAAATTGCACAAGTGGCTCAAAAAATACTCAGCGAAAATCCTGCGAAAGTTATCGTATTCAATGGCCCTATGGGAGCCGGTAAAACTACACTTATCAAGGTTTTATCACAATCGTTGGGCGTTAACGATGCCACTAGCAGTCCCACTTTTGCCCTAGTCAATGAATATGAAAATCAACAAAGAGAGAAAATTTATCATTTTGATATGTATCGCTTAAAATCGGAAATGGAAGCGCTTGATTTTGGTATTGAAGATTACTTGTATTCTGGACATTGGTGTTTTATCGAATGGGCTGAAAAAATCTCCAACCTTTTGCCCGAGCAGTATGCCCGAATTGATTTGAATGTACTCCCCGATGGAAAAAGAAAATTGACGTTGCAGGTCTCGTAGATTTTTTATACTTTAGAAGAAAATATAGTACGGTATGCCACTGACACCTTTCAGTCCGGAACAATTAATTCCTCAAGAAGAAAAATTAGAAATTGCCCGCCATAAATCGGAATTGTTTATCGGAATTCCTAAAGAGACAAGTTACCAAGAGCGTCGTATCTGTCTCACCCCTGACGCGGTTAATTCACTTACTTCCCACGGACATCGCGTGATGATGGAGGCTGGCGCGGGTTTAAGTTCAAGTTACACCGACAACGAATACCGTGATGCAGGCGCTGAAATTAGCAACGACACCCAAAAAGTTTTTAGTTGTCCCATGCTCTTAAAGGTCGAACCGCCCACCATGGCTGAGATCGAAATGATGCAGGCAGGGACGATTCTAATATCAGCCTTGCAAATTAAAACGCGGAAGAAAGAGTACTTTGAGGCCTTATCCAAGAAAAAAATAACCGCCTTAGCATTTGAATACATCAAAGATGAAGACGGTTCGTATCCCGCAGTAAAATCGTTAAGTGAAATTGCAGGCACGGCTTCGATACTCATTGCGGCCGAGTTGATGATCAACAATAGCTTTGGGAAAGGACTCTTGTTTGGAAATATCAATGGAGTTCCCCCAACCGATGTGGTTATTATTGGAGCGGGAACAGTAGGAGAGTTTGCCGCACGAACCGCTATAGGATTGGGTGCCAATGTCAAAGTGTTTGATAATTCGATTACCAAATTACGTCGTTTACAAAACAACCTTAGTCAGCGGGTTTTCACTTCTACCATCGAACCCAAAGCGTTGCAGAAAGCCTTACGACGCTGCGATGTGGCGATTGGGGCGATGCGGGGTAAAGATCGTTGTCCAGTGGTTGTAACGGAAGGCATGGTCGATTTGATGAAAAAAGGAGCCGTCATCGTTGATGTAAGTATTGATACGGGAGGTTGTTTTGAAACATCAGAGATTACCACTCATGAAAAGCCAACGTTCATAAAAAATGATGTCATTCATTATTGCGTGCCCAACATTCCTTCGCGCTATTCCAAAACGGCTTCCCTTTCCATCAGTAACATTATCATGCCTTATTTGTTGCAAATCGCTGAAGATGGCGGGATGGAAAATGCGTTACGATTGAGTAAAGGATTGAAAAATGGGGTTTATTACTACCATGGGATTTTAACCAATAAATCCATCGGAGATTGGTTTCATTTGCCCGATAGTGACATTAATTTAATTGTATTTTAATATCGTTACGGCTTGAGTTTTTTTACTTTTGCAAAAAATATGCTATGAAATTTTATCAACGCCTCGCCTACTATAGTTTTGGAGTTTTACTTGGAGCCATTTTTGTCGCTTTCGTCTTAACAGGCAAAGATACCCGTTGTAGTTATTTTCCCAACGAACGCGTATTAAATAACATTCGAACAAAACCTTTAAAATATAGTTTAGAAGCCTCACGGAAACTCGCCGAAGATTGGATCGATACCATTGATATTAAAAATACCTTAACGTATGGCGATGTTGATTTTGATAAAAGCAATGTGAAATATGAGGATGGAAAATTGTATTGGATCGAAGGCTACACCACCCAAAAAGATACCATTCAATTGAAAATTGTCAACTATGAAACCCGAGCGGT
Organism: Flavobacteriaceae bacterium; assembly: GCA_947463515.1. Taxonomy (GTDB): domain Bacteria; phylum Bacteroidota; class Bacteroidia; order Flavobacteriales; family Flavobacteriaceae; genus Flavobacterium. Next base: position 40,658 of record CANHRI010000010.1, on the reverse strand, counting down.
TTTGGAAGATATCATTCGATTGAAAACGAAAACGAATGTGCCATAAAAAAATCCGGTTTAAAAACCGGATTTTATTTATTTTATAAATTCTATTTTTTGAACTTCTTCTGCATTGACACTGTCAAAGAACCCTTGTTCACTCATCCATTCGTCACTAAAAACCTTACTCATATAGCGTGAACCGTGATCAGGGAATACAATGACCACATTGCTATCGGCCGTAAATTCACCCTCTTCTGCAAACTGTTTCACCGCTTGAAAGGCAGCGCCACTCGTGTATCCTACAAATAAACCTTCCTTCTTAGCAATTTCGCGTGCTGTATGTGCACTTTCCTCGTCACTCACTTTCATGAATTTATCAATCACATCAAAGTCTGTGGCCGTAGGAATCAAATTTTTTCCCAAACCTTCAATACGATACGGATAAATCTCCGCAGTATCGAATTCCTTAGTTTCATGGTATTTTTTTAATACAGAACCAAAAGCATCAACCCCTAAAATTCGTATCGCAGGATTTTTTTCTTTCAAAAAACGAGCCGTTCCTGAGATGGTACCGCCTGTTCCGCTACAAGCAACAAGGTGCGTTATCTTACCACCCGTTTGCTCCCAAATTTCGGGTCCCGTAGTCTTATAATGCGCATCAACATTTAAATCGTTGAAATATTGATTGATGTATACCGAACCTTTTGTTTCTTCATGCAAACGTTTGGCAACAGAATAATAGGAACGATCATCGTCAGCAGATACGTGTGCCGGACAAACATATACTTTAGCGCCCATGGAACGCAACATATCAATCTTATCTTTAGAGGATTTGGAACTCACCGCCAAGATACAATCATACCCTTTTATGATGCTAACCATGGCTAAACTGAAGCCTGTATTTCCCGAGGTAGTTTCAATAATCGTATCACCTGGTTTTAGAATTCCACGGCGTTCGGCTTCTTCAATAATGTATAAGGCAATTCGGTCTTTGGTAGAATGCCCCGGATTGAACGCTTCAACCTTAGCAAAGAAATTTCCTGAAAGATGCTCAGCAATCCTATTGAGTCGAATAATCGGTGTATTCCCTATTAATTCGAGTACATTATTGTAGGCTTTTATTGTTTCTTTCATAAAAAACAGATTAGCGTCAGGGGATTCGATTAACGAACTTGGAATGCCCCCAAACCTTGCAAATTTAGTAAATTATTTTAAACTAACTTTTAATTTTTTCTAAATCCAGTAAAAAGGCGAACTCTTTAGCCACCTCTTTTAGCGCCTCAAAACGTCCTGAAGCGCCCCCATGTCCTGAATCCATATTGGTGTCCAAAAACAAATAATTCGTGTCTGTTTTCAACTCCCTCAATTTGGCCACCCATTTGGCAGGTTCCCAGTATTGCACTTGTGAATCATGCAATCCTGTTGAAATATATAGATGCGGATAATCTTGTCGGCAGACGTTATCATAGGGTGAATACGACAACATATACTCGTAATAAAGTTGGTCATTGGGATTACCCCATTCGTCATATTCACCAGTTGTCAAAGGAATAGTGTCGTCTAACATGGTGGTAACCACATCCACAAAAGGGACTTGAGCAATAATCCCATGAAACAAATCGGGACGCATATTGGCAACTGCACCTACCAACAAACCACCCGCCGAACCGCCTTCAGCATACAAATGCGACGCGCTTGTATACCCTTTTTGAATTAAAAATTCCGCACATTTGATAAAATCGGTAAATGTATTTCGTTTATCCAATAATTTCCCTGTTTCATACCAACGCCGTCCTAAATCCTCTCCCCCACGCACATGCGCCATAGCATACACAAAACCGCGGTCTAAAAGACTTAAACGGGTGGTCGAAAAATAGGGCTCAAGCGTAACACCATACGATCCATACCCATACAATAACAAAGGATTGGATTGGTTTTTTTGGAGTCCTTTTTTGTAAACCAAAGAAATGGGAACTTGAACACCATCTTCTGCAGTAGCCCAAACCCGCTCCTCGATGTATTTTTTTTTATCAAAATTTCCACCCAACACTTCTTGCTCCTTCAATATTCGTTGTTCACGGGTGACCATATTAAATTCAATCACCGATACCGGAGTGGCCAACGATTGATAGGCATACCGCAGCCATGGGGTATCGAAATCGACATTCGTTGTAGTATAGGCGGTGTACGTTTCAGAGGCAAACGAAAGGTATTCATCCATTGTACCATCCCATCGAATAATGCGAAGGGCATTTAATCCATTATACCGCTCGGACACCACCAAAAATTCACTGAAAATATCAATACCTTCCAGCAATACATCATCCCGATGCGGCAACACATCAATCCAATGAGACATTGCTGTGTGCGCTACTTCCGTTTTCATCAATTTAAAATTGGTCGATTCATCCTTATTGGTGAGGATATAAAAATGCGAACCATAATGCGATACCGAATATTCAATTCCCCGAACGCGCGGTTGAAAAAGCTGGAAATCTGCTGAAGATTGATCCGCTTTTACAAATCGATACTCTGATGTGAGCGTACTTTCGGAGGCAATCATGATATATTCGCGTGATTTGGACTTAAATACAGAAACGTCAAAAGTGGTATCGGCTTCAAAATACACCTTGACGTCATTATTTGGGTCAGTGCCTAAGGTATGTCGATAAATACTGTCCGCACGCAATGTTTTGGGGTCTTTACGGCTATAAAACAAATACTTTCCATCCGTTGACCAAACAGCGCCACCCGTAGTGTTCTCTATGGAATAAGGTAAAATATCACCCGTTTCAAGATTTTTTATCTGTATGCTGTATTGTCGACGCGAAACAATATCCACTCCAAATGATACCCAAACATTATCATCACTGATAGACAAACCTGTTAAATGAAAATACGAGTGCCCTTTAGCCATTTCGTTGGCGTCAAAAAGAAGGCATTCTGGAGCTTCCATACTTCCTTTTCGTCGGGTGTAAATAGGATAATCACCACCTTTTTCAAAACGCGTGATATAGTAATACCCATTATAAAAATAAGGTACCGAACTGTCATCCTCTTTAATGCGACTTTTCATTTCAACAAACAAAGCCTCTTGCAAATCTTTGGTATGTGCCGTTGCCGCTTGATAGTAAGCATTTTCTTGTTCTAAATACGCAATAACTTCAGGATTTTCACGGTCATACAACCAAAAATAATCATCAATGCGTTCGTGACCATGATGAAAAAGAGTTTGAGGTTTTTTTTTCGCTTTGGGCGGTTGAAAAGTAGACATAGATAATAAACTAATTTTTGCAAAGATACACCGCGAATACGGGCTGTGTTGAATGAAAAACTTAAATTTTCAACCAATTCTTTAACAAGATTATTATGTACATTTGTGTAAAATAAAGTAAAAAATATGTTTGGTGATTTAATGGGAATGATGGGGAAATTACAAGAAACCCAGCAAAAAATTGAGGAAACAAAGCAGCGCTTAACAACTGTTTGCATTGATGAAAAAAGCAGTGATGGGTTGCTTGAAGTGACATGCAATGCCAACCGAACAATTCGCTCCATAACGATTGATGAGGAACTTTTAAAAGACAAAGAGATGCTAGAAGATTACTTAATTACGGTAATCAATAAAGCCATCGAGCGCGCAGGGCAAATTCAAGAAGCCGAATTAGGAGCGGTTGCCAAAGAGGGGCTTCCGAACATTCCGGGAATGAATTTATTCCGATAAAATGCTGAGATTCAAACATGGCTACTGGAATTACAATGAAGTTTTCTTGTACTTAACAAGTAACGTCACCAAAATTACACTTTTCAGAAAAGAATTCAATCGACACCTTTTACTCACCATGGGATTCCCTCTGTGCTCTTTGTTTTGATTGGAGGACTACTAACTCCTTATTTGTCTTTCAAAATTTTGGAACTTATTCTGGGGATTTTCCTGATGTATTTAGTTTGTTTTTATTATTGAAACCAAAAGATCGCTTTTACCAACGACTAAAAATACGGTCTTAGGTAGTATGCTTTCATTTTTTTCAAGGGGTTTAATGGGAACTAGAAGTGCTATTCGTGGGTTGACTATGGTCGTTTTTATCTTGAAAAAAATGCATTTATTGATACTTATCCCACTATTAATTTAATTATAGACACCTCTTTAACAGTCATTTATGCATAAAATGGGTGTGTAACCCAAGACATTAACTATGCGATTCCCGCTTTAATTGGAATTAGTTTACTCGGATCGGGTATTGGAAAAATATGATTGCGCTCTATCGATCAAAATCTATTTAAACAAATCGCTTTATTTTTGATTCTTGGCATTGGACTACTAACTTTATGAAAAGTAGTTTTTGCTAAAATATAAGTTTGGCCAAATGCTCCATCACATAACTATGCATCACCTGTTTGTAGTCCAAATGGGTTACAATTCGAAGTTTTCCAGGCCCCATTGAACTGATATGAATGTTTTTCTGTTTGAGTTTATCAATCACCCATTGCTCATCCAATGTGGGACGAACAGAGAAAATAATAATATTGGTTTCAATAGGTTCCACTTTAGCTACCCAAGGTAATGTGGCCAACAAAGCACCAAGTTCTTGCGCACGTTTGTGGTCTTCTTCCAATCGTAAAATATGATTTTGTAGGGCATACATTCCGGCCGCAGCTAAATATCCTGCTTGACGCATTCCTCCACCAAAAATTTTACGAATACGAAGCGCTCTTTTCATATCGGCTTTCGTACCCAGCAAAAGGGATCCTACGGGTGCGCCTAAGCCTTTAGATAAACAGACCGAAATTGTATCAAACAACTCACCAAATTGTTTAGGATGCTGTTTCTTGGCCACCAAGGCATTCCAAAGACGAGCTCCGTCCAAATGGTATTTCAAGTTATGCTCGACACAAACTTGCTTAATACGCTTTAATTCAAGAACTTCATAACATGCACCACCGCCTTTATTGGTCGTATTTTCAATACTTACCAACGCTGTTTTTGGCGCGTGATAAAATTCAGGATCATTAATTGAGGCACGTACTTGCTCAGCCGTAATCATGCCGCGGGTTCCGTCAACAAGACAGCAAGAAACACCACTGTTAAAGGAGGCTCCTCCACCTTCGTAATGATAAATATGAGAATATTTGTCGCAAATGACTTGCTCGCCGGGTTGGGTGTGCAATTTAATCGCCGTTTGATTGGCCATGGTCCCACTCGGAAAAAATAAAGCCGCCTCCATACCAAAAAGATGCGCTATAGCTTCCTCCAATTCATTAACCGATGGGTCTTGTTTATAGACATCATCTCCTACTTTGGCCCGAAACATGAATTGCAACATTTCTTGGGTAGGTTTGGTTACGGTATCGCTGACTAAATTAATTTCCATATCCGAGAACAATGCTTTACTTTTGCGGCTACAAAACTACATTAATTTATGACAAATACCGAACAAATCAAAGGTATTGTAGAACGCCTTGGTGCGTTGAGGAGGTATCTTTGACATTGATGCCAAATTGATCGAAATTTCCAATGAGGAAGAAAAAACCTTTGCGCCCGACTTTTGGAACAATGCTAAACAAGCCGAAATAATCGTTCGTAATTTGCGCTCCAAGAAAAAGTGGGTCGAAGATTTTACCAAAGCTGAAAATTATGCGGAGGAACTTCAAATTACCTATGAATTTTTTAAAGAAGATGATGCCACCGAGGAAGAATTGGATGCGCAGTATGCCTTGACCTTACATCAAATAGAAGACTTGGAGTTCCGAAATATGCTTTCGGATGAAGGGGATTCAATGAGTGCTGTGTTGCAAATTACAGCAGGCGCTGGGGGTACAGAGAGTTGTGACTGGGCCTCATTGCTGATGCGTATGTATTTGATGTGGGGAGAAAAGCAAGGCTATAAAATCAAAGAGCTGAACTTTCAAGAAGGCGATGTGGCCGGTATAAAAACGGTAACCCTTGAATTTGAAGGCGACTTTGCATTTGGATATTTAAAAGGTGAAAACGGGGTACATCGATTGGTCCGCATTTCTCCTTTTGATAGCAATGCCAAACGCCATACCTCATTTGCATCAGTTTATGTATATCCTTTGGTTGACGACACGATTGAAATTGCCATTAGTCCTGCCGATATTGAAATTACCACTGCACGTTCCAGTGGTGCTGGCGGACAAAATGTCAATAAAGTAGAAACCAAAGTTCAATTACTTCACAAACCTACCGGTATACAAATTCAGTGTTCTGAGACGCGTTCACAACACGATAACCGGGAACGCGCCATGCAAATGTTACGCTCGCAATTATATGAAATCGAGTTAAAGAAACGCATGGAACAGCGCGCTGATATTGAAGCGGGGAAAATGAAAATTGAGTGGGGCTCACAAATTCGAAATTATGTCATGCATCCCTACAAACTTGTAAAGGATGTGCGCACGGGACAAGAAACAAGCGATGTCGATGCAGTGATGAACGGAGAAATCGATGCGTTCCTAAAAGCATATTTGATGATGATGGGACAAAAAGAATCTTAACGAAATAACGGTCTAGAAATAGGCCGTTTTTTTTATATAACTATATCCCCATTTCGATTTGAAAACGAACATACCAATTGTTTTGCTCACTGCCTTGCACAAACTGAAGGCGGTCGTAGGTAACTTCAGCTTGAATTTTGAAGGCATGTTCCCACACATACTTCGTTAAACCTAACGTATATTCTTGGGTATCAGGAGCTAGGTTTACAATATCAGCTCCGACTTTTTGGGTCGAATAACGGGCAATAAACTCGTAATTCGACGGAGTTAGATAACTGCATTGGTAATCAAATCCACTGCCTACATATACAAAACGCGTTTGGGTGGGATCAAGAGGATTAATTGTAATTGCATTTCGCGTTGTAGATCGAGACATGTACGTGGCCATCGCTGCAAATCCTTTGTATTTAAACATGCCGTCAAGTAAAACCGACTTTAACGTTCGCGCTTGAAACAAATCGTCACCGAGTTGCCCTTGCGTTCGTTGGGCCTTATTATTTTGCTGAAAGGAGGCAGAGAAAAAGAGTTTGGGTTTGGCTTCCCGAATTAAATCCCCTTCAAAATAAACGCCATCTTTGGTAAACGCCCCCAGCGGCATCAATTCGACTTTACCAGTTAACGCCAATCCACTGTCGGGGCCGTTGGTTGTATTTCGCCCTTCCCCAGTCGACAACGCGGCTTTTAGATTGTAGGAAAATTGATTACTTCGTTGTTTCAAATGGTGGACCTGAAATCCGAAATCACGATCAATATTAAAACGCGCGTTGTTAATGGATCGATCGGTAAGTTGCAACGCCCCCGAGGAATTAATACGTTGCCGATTCCCGGGTAATTTGGTTTGACCGAAACTAAAATTCCATTGCGGATTCGGACGATACGTAATCACAGCATCCCGAATAATATTATAATTATCGCCTTCCCGAATCTCGCCCGTGTCGCCAGGGGCAAATGATAATTGAATGACGTATAAAAATTTTGGACTTCCTACAAAACCATCAAAACGAAGGCGTAAGCGACGAATTTGCCAATCATAGCCCCCTTCTTCAAATTCATTTTTGACATAGGTCGCACGATTTTGAATCCGGAAACGCAAATTCATTTGAAATAAACTATCGGGTGCCGTAAGACCCAATCCTTTACCAAAACTATAATATGGCAACGTGGATAATTTCAAGTCATTATCACTCTTATTTTTTTCCAAAACGGGTTGGGCCCAACTCTTGGTAAAAATCAAAATAAAAAGAAGAAAAAAATACGGTCTGAATTGCATTCCCATAAAACAATCTATTGGCCTACAAGTTAGAAAGAAAATTAAACATGAAGCAAAAAAAAGTCACCGTAATGGGTGACTTGTTTGTTTATAAAATCAAATTAACTAAATAATAGAAAAGAGCAGCCATAATAGCCGATACTGGTATGGTTAATATCCACGCCCAGAGTAAATTAACCGTAACTCCCCAGCGAACAGCTGAGATGCGTTTGGTTACTCCTACCCCAATAATCGAACCAGTGATGGTGTGCGTTGTAGAAACTGGAATTTTAAAATGCTCTGTAGAAAATAACGTCAATGCCCCCGCAGACTCTGCCACAACGCCTTCAAATGCGTTTACTTTGGTGATTTTGGACCCCATTGTTTTCACAATTTTCCAACCACCACTTAAGGTTCCTAACGCAATTACCGTGTAACAGGTAAGTGGAATCCATTCGGGCATCTGACTTTTGATTCCCTCTTCTTCATTGGGTAAAACAACGCGCAACCACTCGGGCATCGTCATCACTTCTTGGTGTGTCGTATTTAAATACACCGCCACCGCAGCAGCAATAATACCCATAACTTTTTGTGAGTCATTCCCGCCGTGCCCCAAACTAAAAGCAGCTGAGGACAACAACTGCATTTTTTTCAATACTGACTCCGCTTTGGCTGCAGAATACGAACTAAAAATGAGGTTGAAAATGGCTAAACTATAAAAAATAACAGCTACCAGTAACCACTTGATATTGTGTGGTTCGGTCACCACCGACCAAAAATGACTTTCAAAACGAGGCTTTTCAATTGACTCATAACCTATCATTACCGTAGACAAAAACAAAAAAACCAAAAGCATTAAGGCTACCGTAAATACTTTAGGACCAATGGCTTTGCGCGAAGAGTACATCATCCATAAGGACAGACAGTAAGAAATAAACATTCCCACTAAGGGTGCTAAGACGATAAAACAAATTACAATCAAAACCCCACTGGGCAACAAATCCCCTTCTTTGTATTTATACCAAGAAACAATATTCCAACCGGCATGTTCTAAATCGGTTACTTTTCCCGAAAACCCATGCGCAATTGCAGCGCCTGCAAACCCTCCAATCAAAGTATGAGAGGATGAAGAAGGAATTCCTTTCCACCAGGTTAATAAGTTCCAAACTATAGCGGCTAGAATTCCGGCTAATAGTACCGTTAAGTCTAAACTACTGGTTTTAGCGGTTTTGGCCACCGTATCGGCAACTCCAAAACCAAAAACCCAATAGGCCAAAAAGTTAAAAAAAGCAGCCCAAAGCACCGCTTGAAAAGGAGTCAACACTTTCGTCGCAACGATGGTCGCAATTGAATTGGCCGCATCGTGAAAACCGTTGATGTAATCAAAGGCAAGTGCCAGAAAGATAATAAGAATTAATAAGGTAAATTCCATGAATCCGGTAATTAAGAGTGTTTCACAGAAATTTGTTCCATCACATTGGAAACGCTTTTACACTTATCAGAAGCCATCTCCAATGAGGACAATACCTCTTTGTATTTGATGATGTTTTTGACATCGGTTTCGTTTTCAAAAATATCGGCCACCGCTTTGTCAAAAACAGCATCTGCTTTACTTTCCAAACGATTTATTTTCTTACACGTATCTTTAATAGCCTTAGGATTTTTAAGGTCTTTTAATTCTTTAATACCAACTTCTATTAACTGACACGCTTCCAAATTGATTTCGGTTAACTTTCGAATGGATTTGGTAATCTTATCCACTTGATACAAACGAATACGACTGGCGCCACCATGCATATTATCGGCCACGTTGTCGATTGATTTGATTAACGAGTGGATATCTTCACGGTCAAATGGGGTGATAAAATTGCGACTTAACTCTAAGTGTGTTTTGTGAGCAATATCTTCAATTATAGCTTCCAATTCCTCAACCTTGCGAAACAATTCCTCACGCTCCTCCTTAGGAGCATTTACGGCATCATGCAATGTGCTTGCCATCAAAGTCAAGTTTTTTGAAGCTTGCTCGAATAATGGGAAGAATTTTTTATCTTTAGGAACTAAGAACTGAAATATGCTATTAAGTGTCATGTTTTGTTGATTTTTATGTGGCAAAATTAGAGTCACAATGTTAAGTTAACATTAACAAAAAAACAAGTCCCCGTTATTTTTTTACAATAATTTAATATAGAACATTTTTGGTGATTAGTCCAATTTCAATCGTTTTCGTACTTTAGCGACGCAAATAAACAACCCCATGGACCTGAACTTTAATAAAAACGAAGACCATAATAAATTACTGCTTTCCGAACTAAAACAACGCTTTGCAAAAGTTAGATTAGGCGGAGGCGAAAAACGCATTGAAAAATTGCATGCAGAAGGCAAAATGACCGCGCGTGAACGTATCGATTACCTGTTGGATCAAGATGCGCAAAGTATTGAAATTGGTGCTTTTGCCGGCGATGGAATGTATGCCGAACATGGCGGGTGTCCCTCGGGAGGTGTAGTAGTAAAAATTGGATACATACATGGGAAACAATGTATGGTTGTGGCCAATGATGCAACAGTAAAAGCAGGGGCTTGGTTTCCCATTACGGGAAAGAAAAACTTACGTGCCCAAGAAATTGCGATAGAAAATCGATTGCCCATCATTTATTTGGTGGATTCGGCCGGTGTTTATTTACCCATGCAAGACGAAATCTTTCCAGACAAAGAACATTTTGGTCGTATTTTTCGAAATAATGCCATCATGAGCAGCATGGGAATTACCCAAATTGCTGCCGTTATGGGGAGTTGTGTGGCCGGAGGAGCCTACCTTCCTATCATGAGTGATGAAGCGCTTATTGTAGATAAAACAGGAAGTATCTTCTTGGCAGGAAGCTATTTGGTTAAAGCTGCCATTGGGGAAAACATTGATAATGAAACTTTAGGAGGAGCCACTACTCATTGCGAAATATCGGGTGTAACCGATTATAAAGCCAAAGATGATAAAGATGCTTTGGACCGAATTCGTCGAGTGGTACAAAAAATAGGTGCCTACGAACAAGCCGGTTTCGATCGTATTAAAGCGGAAAAACCAGCCTTAGAACCCAGTGATATTTATGGAATTTTACCCAAATCACGTTCCGATCAATACAATATGATGGAAATCATCAAACGCTTGGTCGATCAATCGGAATTTGATGAATATAAAGCGGGGTACGGTCAATCCATCATTACGGGGTATGCTCGTATTGACGGCTGGGCTGTAGGCATTGTAGCCAATCAACGCACGGTTTCTAAAACGAAGAAAGGGGAACTCCAATTTGGAGGCGTTATCTATTCTGATAGTGCTGACAAAGCCACTCGATTTATCGCTAATTGCAACCAAAAGAAAATCCCCTTAGTTTTTTTACAAGATGTCACCGGATTTATGGTGGGCTCCAAAAGTGAACACGGCGGCATCATTAAAGATGGAGCCAAAATGGTAAATGCGGTATCCAACTCAGTAGTGCCTAAGTTCACCATAGTTATCGGAAATTCGTATGGAGCGGGCAATTACGCCATGTGTGGAAAAGCGTACGACCCACGTCTTATTGTCGCTTGGCCCAGTGCCGAATTGGCCGTAATGGGTGGCGCTCAAGCAGCAAAAGTATTGATGCAAATTGAAGCGGCTTCACTCAAAGCGAAAGGAGAATTAGTTGATGAAGTAAAAGAACAAGAGTTATTTGACCGCATCAAAGCACGCTACGATGCACAAGTTTCCCCCTACTACGCTGCTGCGCGTTTGTGGACCGATGCCATTATTGATCCGTTGGAAACACGCACCTGGATTTCTATGGGAATTGAAGCGGCTAACCATGCACCCATAGAAAAGAAATTCAACTTAGGCGTGATTCAGGTTTGAGTTATAATAATTTACGAAAAAAATGCCCCGAGCCAAAAACTACGGGGCATTTTCGTTTATAGAAACCTAACAAATTTTTATGGTTTTTCCTCTCCTCCTACCAAGAACGGTGCTTTTCCATCGGTGATAATCACCTTACTGTTATTGGATTTAGCCAATTCCAAGAACGCTTCTATACTGCGGAGTTTTATGATTTCTTGCGACAACCCTTCGGCTAAAATTTTCTGTGCATCGCGGGTTCCTTTCGCTTGAATAATCACACGGTCGGCTTCCAATTTTTCTTGTTGCAACACAAATTCCATTCGCATGGCTTCCTGTTCTGCTTGCAATTTCCGCTCAATTGATTTGGCCAATCCATCGGGAAGTTGAATACTCTTTAACAACACCGATTCGATGCGGATGCCTTGTGGTCCTAGAATGATATCCATTTGTTTTCGGATTTCCTCTTCAATATTGGAACGCATTCCCGAGTGCATGTCCTTGGCAAAAAAACGAGCACAAACATCGGCTGAGGCTGAACGAAAGACATTTGAAATAATACCTTCATAACTTAACCCTAAATTGCGAATGATATTAGGCACTTTATCTTGATCCAAACGGTATAAAATTGAAATTTGAGAACTAATACTAAGCCCCTCTTTACTAGGTAAACTCAAAGTTAATTCTAAATCGTTAGTTTGAATGGATGTCTTTACCACTTTGGAAGTAAATGGGTTGAAAAACACGGCGCCCTGGGTATGAATTTTATCAGACAACTTACCCATTTTCTGACGAATTCCCACCTCACCGGGACGAACAACGGCACAACTAACTGAAAGTATCGCAAGGCCTGAAAGTAAAAGTATTTTTTTCATAGTCAAAAGTTTTTATTTCAAATTTAAAAGTATTACTTTCAAAATACTCCCAAAAAAATCCCAATTATTTATTATAAAAATCTTAATTTTTATATTCACATTGCTCATCTTTTCCCATGGAATGACTAGATTTAGCCCATGGAACGACCTACTCATTTTATTCCTTTCACCACTACATTAGAAGGTATAGCAATGCCTGAAAAATTTACGTTTCCATTTTTCTATGAGCCCCATGAATTAAGTCGTAGGGCGGCAAAGGAGCTTCAGACCTATTTGGGGCAACAAACCGATTTCGACCATAATTTTGGATTAGATGAAAATCAAACAGGGCCTGTCATTGGGAAAATGTTTGGCGTTTTGGTGGTACAAACTGCCTCAGGAGAACTTGGACAATTATGGGCATTTTCAGGAAAATTAGCGGATCAAAATCATTGGCCTAAATTTGTTCCAACAGTCTATGATATGCTGACTGAAAAAGGATATTTCAAAAAGGAAGAGCTCGTTTTGAATGCTTTAAACGAGAAAATAGCCCAAAAAGAAGCTTCCCCCGAATGGTTAGAAGCCAAAGCAAATAAAGAATTATTGCACAATATAGCTTCTAAAGAAATAGCTGAATATAAATTGCTTCAAAAGCAAAATAAGCAACTAAGAGCCGATTTTCGTACAAACAATCCCGATTTATCAGAAGTAGCACTGCACCATTTGATTCAAGAAAGTCAATTAGAAAACATTCGGTTGCGGCATTTGCAACTGCAATGGAAGGCAAAACTTGAAGCAGCTCAAGCAACTCTTCATCGTTTGGAACAAGAAATCGAGCTACTTAAAGAAGAACGCCGGCAACGTTCAGCCCAATTGCAAAATCAACTGTTTTCTGAATATGCATTTCTCAATCAATTTGGCGCCACTAAAAATTTGATGGACCTATTTAAGGGAAATCCACCGGCTGGAGCAGGCGAATGTGCTGCCCCAAAGTTGCTACATTATGCTTTTCAACATCAGTTGAATCCTATTGCTATGGCTGAATTTTGGTGGGGACAATCGCCTAAATCGGAAATCAGAAAGCACAGACAGTTTTATCCCGCTTGTACAGGCAAATGCGCCCCTATTCTCTCCCACATGCTCGAGGGTATCCCGATGGAAGACAATCCATTTTTGGTAAATGATGCCCTTACAAAAACCTTGGAAATTATATACGAAGACGCATTTCTCATGGTGATAAATAAACCCGAGTCGTTGTTATCAACGCCAGGCAAAAGCATTAAAGATTCTGTATACACCCGTTTAAAAAAGCAATATCCTGAAGCAACCGGCCCTTTATTGGTGCATCGTTTGGACCAAGCGACTTCGGGATTGCTTTTGATCGCAAAGACACAAGAAATACATAAAAAATTGCAGTACCAATTCATCTCTAGAAAAATTGAAAAAAAATATATCGCCATTTTAGAAGGCATTCCCCAAAATAATTCAGGTACTATCGATTTACCATTGCGCGTGGATTTGGACAACCGACCCCATCAAATCGTTTGTGAAACCTATGGAAAAACTGCTACTACGCTGTGGAAAGTGTTGCGGAAAGAAGCCAATAATATCGTTGTAGAATTTCAACCTATAACTGGAAGAACGCATCAATTACGGGTACATGCCGCCCATCCAAATGGCCTCAATTGCCCGATTAAAGGAGATGATTTATATGGGACAAAAGCAGACCGACTTTATTTACATGCCGTAACATTACGCTTTTGGCATCCTATAGAAAAAAAGGTAATGACACTTGAATGTACCGACCCTTTTGATTTGGAAAAAAAATCCTTGTGATAGGTGTATATTAATTGTTATTTTTACCTAAAAAATTAATTACTATGAAAAAATTATTTGCTTTAGCGATTTTTTGTACCCTTTTAAGTTGTTCCAGCGATGATAGTTTTACACCAACGCCTCCTAACACAACCATTGCATTCATGGATTATAGGGTTGATAATACCAATAAAAGTACTACTAACGTAAGTTATATTTTCAGTGGAGCCAATACCTTAAAAGCTACGGGAACCCATGATGGTGCAAATAATTGTGTAATATTTGTAAATGATTCAGGCACTGGCTCTACTATTATTCAAACCATAGAAATTAAGCATCAAGCTTTAAATTATTTACCAGGGACAAATTTTACAACTAACATTTCAGTAAATGATTCGGAGCGTATCGAAGGGACCTTTAGTGGAGTGTTTCGAAAAGATAGTGACCCCAACGTTCAAATTTCTATTACAAATGGGGTTTTTCGCATTATGAAATAATGTATTTATGCGCTTATTCATTTTCATTTTTTATGTCAGTTCAATCATTGGATTTGCTCAACCCTTTTCCAGAAAAGACTCCCTCATGGGTGGATTTCCGAAAGAGCGGCTTTGTTTTGATGTTAAGCGCTATGAAATTGATATACGTTTAAATCCCGAAAAAAAATTCATTTCGGGACACAATTCCATTCGATTTGAAGTGGTAGAAGCCACCAAGCGTATACAGTTGGACTTGTTTGCCAACATGCAAGTGGATTCCATCATCAGGCAAACAAAAAAACTATCGTATACTCGAGAATACAATGCTGTTTTTATTGATTTTCCTGAATTATTAACCCCAGGAGCTTCCGAACAACTCACTTTTTATTACTCAGGGAACCCTATTATTGCTCGTCAAGCGCCTTGGGATGGCGGTTTTGTTTTTTCGAAAGACAAGTTAAATCGTCCTTGGATTGGTGTTGCGGTGCAAGGTACTGGCGCCTCTGTTTGGTTTCCTGTTAAAGATGGACAAAGCGACGAACCCGAACAAGGCGTGCTGCTAAAGGTTGCTGTTCCCAACGAACTGATGAATGTCTCCAACGGCCGATGGAAAGGATCGACCCCATTGAATGACGGGTACACCCGCTGGGATTGGGAGGTATTGAATCCAATTAACTCCTATAATATCACACTAAATATTGGACATTATACCCGAATCACAGACCGTTTGGAGGACTTGGATATTGACTATTATGTTTTGGATTACAACCGCGAAAAAGCCATCAAACACTTTGAAGAAGTCAAACCCATGCTGACCTGCTTTCAGTCCAAATTTGGTCCTTACCCATTTCTAGAGGATGGTTACAAATTGATTGAGACACCTTATTTGGGTATGGAACACCAAAGTGCGGTTGCCTATGGAAACAATTACTTAAAAGGGTATCGCGGGATGGATTTATCGGGCAGCGGTGTCGGTCTTACCTTTGATTATATCACCATTCACGAAAGTGGTCATGAATGGTTTGGAAATAGCATCACTTCACGCGATATTGCCGACATGTGGATTCATGAAGGGTTTACACAATTCAGCGAATTGGTATTTATTGAATGTCAGTCAGGTTATGAAAAAATGTTGAAGTATGCCTATGGTTTACGTCGCAATGTTACCCACGACCGTCCCATTATCGGTCCTTATGGTGTCAATCAAGAGGGTTCGGGCGATATGTATCCCAAAGGCGCCTTACTACTCCATACGATTCGACATGCACTTAACAACGATACCCTTTGGTGGAAAATGATTTGGGATTATTGTCATACTTTCAAGCATAAAATTATAGATACAGAAACGGTTGTGCAATTCTTTAACGAAGCCTCCGGTATCAATTGGACTCCAGTTTTCAATCAATATTTACGACATACGCGCCTACCTATTTTGCATGTACGTTCGCGCGGAAAACGTTTGGAGGCCCGATGGGAAGCCGATGCGACTTCATTTGCTATGCCTATAACGCTAACTGTCAACGGTACAGCGCATCAAATCACACCACAATCGGATTGGACACGTACGCGAATAAAAATGAATAAAGACGCGATTGTAACGGTAGAACATCAAAAGTTTTTTGTCAAATTTAATCTTGAAAAAAACGAATAAAAAAAGTGATACGTTATTGTTGCAAACTTGCTTTACGAATAATTTTTCCGTTTTCGGTTTCTGTAAAATGAGGGATAAAATGAATCGCTTTGGGACGTTCATATTTATCGAGGAGCTCAAAAGTTTTGGTCGAAATATCAAAAGGTTCGCCTTCAACAATTAAAACTACTTTATCCCCCAATTCAGCATCTTCTTCACTTGAAATAAAAAAGCGCCGGTCGAGCTTACCGTCAAGCTTATGCTCTACTTGTTCAGGTAAAATTTTTACACCACCACTATTGATGATGTTGTCAATTCGGCCCAAAAAAACAAATTGATTTTCATTGACTAACTCCACCAAATCGTTGGTTACAACCGTTTCCTCAGCAATGATGTGCGGCGCATGAATCACCAAACAATTTCTTTCATCATAGGAAATGGTTACATGAGGTAAAACGGTAAAAGCCTTCTCGCCTACTCGTTTGGCGGCAATATGAGTTATGGTTTCGGTCATGCCATAGGTTTCAAAAACCTGAGTAGGCAACTGCATTAATTGTTGTTCCAACATAGCATTAATTCTGGCTCCACCTACGATTAACTTCTTGATTTGTGCCAACTTCGGAATCGAGCATTGGGCTTGTAAAGGTACCATGGCAGCAAAATCATATTTGTCATCCAAGCGCTCCATGGGATGGGATGTTGGTGCCACATAATCCAAATCAAGACCTAATACAATGGAGCGGATAAGCATCATTTTTCCAGCGACATATTTTACGGACAAGCATTGCAACGCGCGATCGCCGGGTTTTAAATCAAAAAAATCGCCTGTGGCAATGGCCGAATGAACCATAGCTTGTTTGTCAACACGAATAATTTTGGGAACACCTGTTGAACCCGAAGTTTGCATTTCTATATACGGTTTTTCATCAAACCAATCCAAAAGGAATTCTCCAACTGGCTTTTCAAAATCCTCGCCTTCTTTGATAAAACTGTAGGCTACACGACATAAATCATCACGGTCTAAGTGAAAACCGTTTAATTTAAATTGATTGTGGACGTTGGTAAAATGAGGTATCATAACTTAGGCGTTTTTATGGGGTCAGGAATTAAAATGGAACCTGTCAAGCGTTGCTTCCAGTCGGTCCAACGGTATAGTTTTGAAAAAATATAAATCAATAACGGATACAGTACCAATAAAGGTAAAAAGAGTTCCAAACTCAGTTGTGGTTTTTCAGTATCTTTAAAAATCGCATACGTTTGAAAAATAGAGCTGTCAGAAGTAATCAATAGCGCCGCCATAAGATTGTTAGCCGCATGAAATCCGAGGGCTAATTCCATGCCTTCATCCATTAATGTAATGATTCCCAAAAACAATCCTGTGCCCACATAATAAAACAGAACAACATAGCCTAAGGCCTCCACTTCAGGATTGGTTATATGTAAAAGACCGAAAATAAGCGATGTCCAAAACAGAGGAAACCAGCGATGTGGGTGCAATTGAGCAAATCCTTGCATGAGATACCCTCGAAATAAAAATTCTTCCAATGAGGTTTGTAAAGGTATAAATACCACTGCAATTAAGGCTAAAATCAAAAACCGCTCGGGTTGAAAGTTCCATACCATTGTCGTGTCAGTGGCTTTATATGAAACAATAGTAATAAAAACGGTGACTATGGCCCAAATGGAAAAAGCGGTAAAGACACGTTTCCAATCCAATTGCATTCGTGATGTAGCGATACTTCGCAAGGTTTGTTTGTGCATAAAACGAATCACAATGTAAAAACCAAAAAAAGCGACAGCAAAAGTGAGAAGTAATAAAAATAAGGACAGATTTAAGTCCATAACTTGCAACATTTCCTTCATTGTTTTGGGTAAACCCTTTCCTGAAGCCATTGTTTTAACAGCAATAGCCACCGTAAAAGGAATTTGCCCTAACACCGAAGCTAAGAAGACAATAAAAGAACCCAAAATATACCAACCGAAATTAACCGGCCGTTCCAACCCAAAAAGTGATGTCATACAACTTTATTTAATTGTAGCAATTTAGTTATTTTAGCCCAATAAAATCATGACAATGATCACAATTTATCACAATCCTCGTTGTGGCAAGTCCCGCGATTGTGTACGCTATTTTGAAGCTGAAAATTCGGAAATCAAGGTGGTTCACTACCTGCAGTCGCCTTTGGACCGAGAGGCAATTATCACTTTATTGCAACAATTGAATTGTCCCGCATTGCAATTAGTGCGAACCAAAGAGCCAATTTGGATTGCAAACTACAAAGGGAAAGAACTTTCTGAAAATGAAATTATTGATGCCTTAGTGCAATATCCTATTTTGATGGAAAGGCCCGTTGTAGTGAATGGTGATAAGGCTGTAATTGCGCGTCCATTGGAACATATTGACGACTTATTTTAACGATTGCTGACGTTCAAGATTAACAAAACTTTGGCAACCATGCCCTCAAGTTCTTCTAATTTTGCACCCAACAGGAAAGCAAAAAAATACATACATGAAATTAGCAAAAGTTCTACTCACTTCTTTTGCACTTATCGCCGGATTATACGCTAACGCTCAAGAGCGTCCGGGGGGTGGCAAAAAAGTAAAAGTAACAGGGACCGTTGTGGCCCAAACAACCAAACAACCTTTAGAGTACACTGAAGTTCGCTTTGTAAGCGCTCAAACCAACAAAGTGGTTACGGGGGGCTTAACCGATGCCAAAGGAGCCTTCGCTATCGAAGTTCCCCAAGGTATCTATAGCGTAAACATTGAATTCTTATCGTTCAAACCCAAAGTATTGCCCAACAAAACCCTTCAAACGGATACGGATTTGGGAACGATTTCTTTGGAAGATGCCGCTACCCAATTGGATGAAGTGGTGGTTCGTAAAGAAAAAACAACCGTAGAAATTAAGTTGGACAAAAAAGTCTACAATGTGGGGCAAGACCTCATGGTAAAAGGCGGAACGGTTAGTGATGTCTTAGATAACATCCCCTCTGTGGCGGTCGATGCCGAAGGAAATGTGAGTCTTCGTGGTAATGAAAACGTACGTATTCTCATCGATGGTCGTCCCTCCAATGCGATTAGTATGACCGATGCTTTACGCATGATTCCAGCCGATGCCATCGATAAAGTGGAAGTAATTACGAATCCTTCTGCGCGCTATGATGCCGAAGGTGGTGGTGGTATTTTGAATATTATTCTTAAAAAAGGAAAAACCAACGGCATTAATGGAAACATCATGGCAACCACAGGTGTACCCGACAACCACGGTTTAACAGCAGCGATTAATTTCAAATCCAAAGAATTTAACTTCTTTACCAATCAAGGATACAACTACCGCAACAATCCCGGGAAGTTCCGTATGGATAGCCGTTATTTGACGCCCACCAATGAAACCAGAGATTTCATTGACGAAACACGCGATACCGATCGATTCAGTAAAGGGTATAATGGAAACTTTGGTTTTGACTGGTTTTTGGACAAACAAACCACGTGGACCAATAGTGTAAACTACCGCCGTAATACCGGAACCACTGAAGATAATGTAGATCAAGTAACCTATGATGCCAATCGCGTGTTTACAGGGACACTATTCCGAGATAATTTCGAAGATACGCACAGTGAAAACATTGAGTTTGCTTCCAACTTAATTCGCAATTTTAAAGGCGATGGTCATAAATTGACAGTTGACTTTTCGATCTCAAAAAATAAAGATGACAATACAGCCGATATTAAGAATTTCTCAACAATAAATCCTGCTGTCTTTTTGGATCAATCGTTCAACATTCAACGTCAAAATCGTTTATTATTGCAGGCCGACTACGTTTTACCTTTTGGAAAAAACAAAGAAAGTCAGTTTGAAGCAGGATATCGTGGAAATTTCTTGGATTTAGCCACTGACTATACGGTGTTGAATGATGGTGTTTTGAATACGTTCTTTACCAATTTTCTAAATTATATTGAAAATGTAAATGCCGTATACACCCAGTTTGGTACCAAATGGAAGAAATTTTCGTTCTTGGCGGGATTGCGTTATGAACATTCAGACATTGTAGTTGATCAAGTAACGTCAAATATTTATGCCAATAAAGTGTACGGTAACTTTTTCCCCTCGGGAACTATTGCCTACGAATTTGATGCCACTTCCAACATATCTGTAAACTACAGCAAAAGAATTAACCGTCCCCGCGGTCGTGAAATCAATCCTTTTAGCAGCTATTCAAGCAACATTAACTTGTTTCAAGGAAATCCCGATTTAGATCCTTCACGAACCGATGCGTATGATTTAGGATTCTTAAAACGATGGAGCAAATTGACCTTTAACACCTCTGTGTATTTTAATAGAACGGTTGATAATGTGCAATATGTACGACGTGAAAGTGGTGAATTTGTGGGTTCTACACCAGTGATTGTTACTACTCCCGTGAATTTATCTACAGAATATCGCGCCGGTTTTGAATTCAACTTTAACTATACTCCTTACAAATGGTGGCGTGTGAATACTAACTTCAACTTTTTCCGATTGGAAACGGTTGGGGTGTATCGTTATCTAACGTCAACCAACATTGAGCGGGTAATTGATTTTGCCAACGTTGCCAATACATGGTCGGCACGTGTTAATTCTAAACTAACCTTACCTGGAAAAGTAGATTGGCAAACAAATATCAATTACAATGGCCCACAAACAACGGCGCAAGGGTTAAACAAAGGAATCTTTGCCATGAATTTAGGTTTTAGTAAAGATGTACTTGTAGATAAAGCTACAGTAGCCTTAAATATCAACGACGTATTTAACTCACGGGTGCGTCGCTACGAAAACTTCATCGACGGTCAAGTAGAAACCGATGGGGCAATGCAATGGCGTGTACGACAAATTACATTGTCATTCACATATCGCTTTAACAAAACCAAAAACGAACGGGAAAACAATCGTCCCCGTCGCGGTGGTGAAGATGGTGATGGTGGCGAATATGCCGGATAAGAGCACAAAAAAAGTCCCGAATAATCGGGACTTTTTTTTTAAAACAAAACGATTACGCTTGTTCTAAAGCTTTTTTCTCTTTTCGCTCCTGAAGCAACTCTTTCGTTACTCCAAACACCCAGTAAAATACAAAGTGTATTAAGAAAATCATCAACCAAAAACCGGCTGTGAGAATCGTAAGGAAAAGAAGAAAACCGAGGTACTGTTGAAATTCAAACATTGTTTTCCGGAATAATTTGTGAATTCTTTCCAAAATTAAGCCTTAATATTTAAATGACCAATAATTGAAGGGATTTTATTCACGAGATTATGAACATTAGAACCATTTGCGCTTTTTGAAATAAATAATCATCCCAAGAAGCAACACAAACATCACCCCAAGAATGATGAAATACCCATACTTCCAATGCAATTCGGGCATGTGATCGAAATTCATCCCATATACTCCAACGATGAAAGTCAGTGGCATAAAAAAGACGGACACCACGGTTAACGTTTTCATTACCTCATTCATCTTCTGACTTTGGGAGGCAAAATAAAAATTGGAAGCACTATCCAACGTAGTCATGTCATAATCGATTTGCTCCAATAACTCCTGCGCCTTTTGATACAAACGGTCAAAAAAACTGTAATTTTCATGGGCAATTGCGTTGAACACATCGTCGTCTTTGATGGTCTTAATGGAATACAAAGAATCGCGTAAAGGCACGATAGAACGCTTTAAAAAATTAAAATTATCGCGATGCTTTTCAATTTGCTCTAAGACTATGGGGCGCGAATGAGTCTTAGATAAATTAATTAATTCCTCGACTTTATCTTCTTCATTTTCAATGGTAATGTAAAAATTCTCCATAACAGCATCCAACATCAAATACAACAAATAATCAGCACCTTTTTCACGAACAATACCCGAATGCATGCGCAAACGTTCCCGAAGGTGACTGAAAAAATCACTTCGTTTTTCTTGAAAGGAAGCCAAACAATTCTTCTTCAATAAAAAACTGATTTGCTCCACTTGGATGTTATCCGAATGTTCTATGGGGAGCAGTGATTTGATATTAAAAAAAAGAACGTCGTGGTATTCATCTAATTTGGTTCGCTTGGTCGTATTTAAAATATCCGATAACATGAAGGCATCTACTTTCAAAAAATCACCAATCCGTTGAATAATCGGCGTATCATTCAACCCGTGAATATTCAACCAATTTACCTTTTGGGGAACAAAGGAAGCATCTAGTGCGTCTACATGAAACTTTTCAAACTCCGTAATCGTGTCTGAATCGTAAACAAAAAGCTGTAATTCTGTTTTCACAGTTTTGTGACTCCCTGTATATTCTAGCAAGGTGGGCTGTACTTTTCGCCCTTTTTTATAACTTATCTTTCGCACCTGAAGGAATTTGGACTAAAGTTAGAAATAAATCGTTTTTAAAAGTATTTTTACCAAAAATATCCTGATGCGCACCTTAATTATTCATGTAAAAACGCTGCTGCAAGTTCGCGAACCCGGAATTGAAAAAGTATCGGGTGCTGCTATGGCCGTTTTACCCTATTTGGAGGAGGCTTTTGTACTCATTGAAAACGATATTATCCTGGATTATGGATTGATGAGTGATTGCCCTACCCTGGATGACGCCTTGATTGTCAATGCCCAACACGGCACACTTCTCCCTTCTTGGGTTGATAGTCACACGCATTTAGTGTATGCCGGCAATCGGGTACAGGAATTTGTCGATCGAATAAACGGACTTTCGTATACTGAAATTGCGCAGCGAGGTGGAGGAATATTAAATTCGGCGGCGCGACTCAATGCAATTGAGGAAGACCAATTGTATCGTGAATCGGCGGTTCGTTTGGAGGAAATAATACGTCAAGGTACGGGTGCAGTGGAAATAAAATCGGGATATGGACTGACGGTTGAAGGAGAGTTAAAAATGCTACGCGTGATTCAACGGTTGCGCGAAAATTATCCCATGACTATAAAAGCCACTTTCCTTGGTGCACATGCCCTTCCCCATGCATATAAAGAAAATCGCGAGGGATATTTACAACTGTTAGAAACCCTCATCCCCAAAATCGCCGAGGAGAAATTGGCCGATTATCTCGATGTTTTTTGTGAAACGGGCTATTTTACGGTGGAAGAAACCGAACGATTGATGGCTTTAGGGAATCAGTATGGATTACGACCTAAAATTCATGTCAATCAATTTACGGCTATTGGGGGTATTGAAGCCGCCGTGCGCCATAATGCCTTATCGGTAGATCATTTGGAACTTGTTACGGATGAGGACATTACAGCTTTACAAGGATCAGGAACCATGCCTGTAGCGCTCCCCTCCTGTTCTTATTTTATTAGTATCCCCTACACACCTGCCCGTCAGATGCTTCAAGCGGGACTGCCATTAGCATTGGCTTCCGATTTCAATCCGGGGACTTCGCCCAGTGGAAATATGAATTTTGTAGTGGCCACCGCATGTATCAAAATGAAAATGACACCTGAAGAAGCCATTAATGCTGCGACTATAAATGCCGCATATGCTATGGGAATTAGTACCACTCATGGAAGCATAACACGTGGTAAAAAAGCCAACTTTATTCTTACTCAACCGAATATTCACTACCATGAATTACCCTATGCCTTTGGTTCCAACCGCATTGCTAAGGTGTTTTTAAACGGTGTGTTGATTCAATAAAAAAAGTCCGAATTTGCGTTCGGACTTTTTTTGTATCTATAGAAAAATATTAACGAAGTGTAAAACTCGATTTAGAAACCAATTCTCCTTTGTCAAAAATGTTTACAAAATAGGTTCCTTTTTCAAAACTTTTCCCAGGTAAATCCTGACTTACATCCACCGTTTTATTTTCGTACTTCACTTTGGCGATGAAACTATAAGTTAGCGACTGTGAACCAAAAGATACGGTTTCTTTATCCCCCAAAACGTTGCTTTTCGAGTCGATAATTTGCACGTAATAATTTTTATCCCCAGACTTTGCCACAGCATTTTCAGCAATAGTGAAATTAATTTTCAAAATATCTGCACGACTGGCTTTGTCTGTTTCAATTTGTTTTCCAGAGTTTTTTTGCTTGTAAGCCGCTGTTTTTAAATTCAATACCGACAATTTTGACGCTTTTTCTACCGTTTTTGACAATTGCTCGTTTTGACCTACCAAAACTTGGTTGTAATTTTTGGAATCTTGAAGTACAACAGCTGTACTGTCTAAATTTTTAGCCAACTTCTGGTTCTCGCCTTTCAACGTTTCGACTTCCATCATTAATGCTTTCATCTTGGTTTCTAAAGCTTTGTATTGATCTTTATACTTTTTCAAAGCACCAGCATCCCCTTTGGCTTTTTCCAATTGAGCCATCAATTGCACCACTTTTTCGCGCTCGGCAATCAATTCATCCGACATGGATGTGTTTTCGGCAATTGCGGCATCATAGGTAGCTTTTAGTTCTTGAAGATCTTTGATGACATTGTCTTTTTCTGTCGAAACAGCCGTAACCTTTGTTTCCAAATTCTGCGTATCCGTCGTGAGTTTGAAAATGTAAAACAAACTACCCAACAATAAGAGGGCAAGAATTAAAATAATCGCTTTTAACGAAGAGTTGCTTTTCTGATTTTCCATATCAAAAGATTTAGTAGTAAACAAATTTAATAATTAATACGAGGATAACGTTGGTTTTGGGAATTATATTATTTTTGGATGTTAACTTTTTGTATGGAACATTTAATTCGATTTACAGCTGCTGATTTATCTAAAATTACCAATCATCGTAGTGGAGAAGTAAAATTTGGGGAACGCATGCAAATTATTCCCGAAAACGAACCTATCGTCGATTACCTAAAAAAGGCTGAAGCGCAGTTTGTATTGTTTGGAATACCCGAAGACATAGGCATTCGAGCCAATTCAGGTCGTCCAGGAGCAGCTACCGCTTGGGAGAGTGCGATTCGAAGCATTGCCAACATTCAGCACAATCGTTTTTGCAAAGGGTCGCAAATCCTCATTTTAGGAACGCTTGATGTAACGGCTTTAAATCAACAAGCTGATTCCTTACAATTTTCGGAGACTGCCGATCGAAAGACATTCCATACGTTGGTTAGTGAAATTGACAAAGAAGTATCGCATATCATCAGTCTTATTGTTCAAAATGGTAAAATCCCGATTGTCATAGGTGGCGGTCACAATAATGCGTATGGCAACATCAAAGGAACGGCTCTTGCTAAGGGAAAACCCATTAATGCCATCAATCTAGATGCGCATTCTGATTTTCGTATTCTTGAAGGGCGACACAGTGGAAACGGTTTTTCGTATGCTTTTGAGGAAGGTTTTTTAAAAAAATATTTCATCTTCGGATTGCACGAAAGTTATACTTCCAAGAATGTTTTAGACAAATTGAAGTCGCTTAAAGAACGTGTAATGTATAATACCTATGACGCTTTGAATATTCGTCGGGAGAAAGATTTTCGTTTGGAAATGCAAATTGCCATTGATTTTATAAAATCGGAAGCTTATGGAGTTGAAATTGATCTTGATTCCTTACCTATGGTGCCCACGAGTGCCATGACGCCCAGTGGCTTTTCTGTGGAAGAAGTTCGCCAATTCGTCTATTTTTTCGGAAAACATTCGCAAGCCGCTTACTTACATATTTGTGAAGGGGCACCGGCTTTGGACTTTGAAACCAACAAACATATGGTGGGTAAATTGATTGGCTATTTGGTCACGGATTTTATCAAAGCCAAAAACAGTTTGGATTAATCCCTATATTTGCGACGATGCTGTGCTAATGCAGCCTTTTGTATGACATTTCAAGACCTCCATTTATTACGCAATATCCAAGAAGCCCTCGCAGAAGAAGGCTATACGCAACCTACTCCAATTCAAGAAAAAGCGATCCCTATTATTCTAAAGGGAGATGACTTGGTGGGTTGTGCGCAAACGGGTACGGGGAAAACGGCCGCTTTTGCGATTCCCATCATTCATCAGATTCATCCTATTGTGGGTTCGGCTAAAAAGCGAAAACTAATTCGCGCCTTAATCATTACTCCTACCCGTGAATTGGCGATTCAAATTCAAGAAAGTTTTGCCACCTATGGACGCTATACCAATATTGTGTCTACGGTTCTTTTTGGCGGGGTGAATCAAGTGCCGCAAGTAGACCAACTAAAACGCGGGGTGGATGTGTTGATTGCTACGCCCGGGCGGTTGTTGGACTTACACAAACAAGGGCATGTTAATTTAGATCATTTGCATCATTTGGTGTTGGATGAAGCCGACTTGATGTTGGATATGGGATTTATCAACGATGTAAAAAAGATTGTCAAATTAACCCCCGACAATCGTCAAACACTTCTATTTTCGGCGACTATGCCATTGCCTATTCGCGAGTTGGCCGAACAGTTTTTGACCCAACCGCAATATGTGACCGTGACTCCTGTTGCTTCAACGGCTGAGAAAATCACCCAACACGTTTATCAGGTCGATAAAGAGGATAAACGTAAATTGCTACATGAAATTCTTCAAGCACACCCTGAGGAGCAAATTCTTATTTTCACTCGAACGAAACATGGGGCGGACAATGTGGTGAAGTTTTTAAAAAAACAACTCTACAAAGCCGAAGCAATTCACGGAGACAAGTCGCAAACGGCACGTCAACGGGTACTAGAACAATTTAAAAACAAAGAGATTCAACTCCTCGCGGCAACGGATATTGCAGCACGAGGACTAGATATTGAGAGTTTACCCTTTGTCATCAACTTTGACATTCCCAACATTCCCGACACTTATGTACATCGTATTGGGCGAACGGGTCGTGCTGGAAAAGAAGGAAAAGCGATTTCCTTGTGTGGCAAAGACGAATGGGTATATTGGCAAGCGATCGAGAAATTAATTCGCTTGAAAATAAAAGTAGTCGAGAATCATGCTTTTCCTTGGAAAGATTCAGCTTCGGTGAAGTTGAATGAAAACACAGCAAGTTCAGGGACTCCCAATAAAGATTTTAGAAACAAGAAAAAGTTTTCTTTTCGCGGAAAAAAATCAGGAGGAAAACGATAATTCTATCGTTCAATTAATGTGCTAATCACTTGAAACAGTTTGGAGGGTTCAAAAGGCTTAATGATAATATCATTAATACCGCTCGATAGTGCCTGTTCCGTGATTTCTTGTTTGTCAAAGGCGGTTAAAGCCACTACAGGCGTTTCTATGCCTTTTTTTCGAATCAATTTTGTGGTTTCAAAACCATTGATAATTGGCATATTGATATCCATGAGCACCAAATCAAAATGTTCATTTTCCAACAAATCAATAGCAGCATAGCCATCATCCAAAATGGTACATTTGAAATGGTGGCTTTCCAATATCTTTTTGGTGACGATTTGATTGATTTTGTTGTCTTCCACGACCAAAATTCGATACACTTGCACCGTCGATAAGTCAACATCGATGTTGTTAATAATCTCGATGCGTTTTTTCTCATCGGCATCAAAGGCTAATATGAAAGAAAAATTGGTTCCTTTTCCGATTTCACTTTCCAATTGAATTGTACTTCCGAAGAGCTCCACCAACTTTTGCACAATCGAAAGACCGAGCCCAGTACCTTGGTAATCTCCTTCTTTACGTTCGATTTGCACAAACTTTTCAAAAATCTTCTTTTGGTCCTCAGGTGCAATTCCTACCCCAGTATCCGCAATTGAAAAATGGATGAAATAACGAGAATCGACTACGTCTTGCAGTTGTGCAGTTACGGTTACTGTACCATCTTTGGTGAACTTTAAGGCATTACTGACCAAATTCATAAAAACTTGCGACAAGCGTAATTTGTCACCAATTAAAAATTCAGGTATGGCAGGATCAATATTTTTGACTAAGGTATTGTTGTTTTTCTTGGCGATAAAATCCAACGAATCCACAATAGTATTGATTTCATCTGGAATGTTGAAAATCATATTTTCCAACACAATCTTGTTTTCTTCAATTTTATTGATTTGCAATAAATCATTGACCAAGGATAATAAATAACGAGCAGAGAATTTCAAAGAATTCAGATGCGGACTATGCGCCAACTCTTTATGTTCGTCCAAGATGATATTGGTAATGCCCACAACGCCATACAAAGGAGTTCGCAATTCGTGGCTTATGGTTGAAACAAACTGAGTTTTTAATTGTGATGCTTCATCAGCTTTTTCTTTTGCGATTTGTAATTCGGCATAGGCTTGTTGTAACTCGCGGTAGGTTTTATCTCTAAAAATTGAATTGCGATATAACGAAAAGAGCAATAATAAAAGAATAAATAAAATAATCACAAACATTAAAACAATAAGTTTCGACTCTTTTAAGTCCTTACTTTGCTGTGATTTTTCGTCTTCAATCTTGTCGATTTGTCGCTGATAATCTTCGATCTCGAGTTGACTTCCCGCCAATTTTACTTTTCGAGTTCGTTCGTCATTATATACCTTTTCTTTTAATGTTTTTTGTAAATCAGCGTAATACAATGCATTTTTAAAATCTTTTTTTCGCTTGAAGTGTTTCGAAAATTCACTATAGACATCAATAAGATAAGCGTCGAGCAAACTTCCAGATTCTTTTTTCCCCAATTGAATCGCTTGATTAAAAAAAGATTCCGCTTTTGTATAATTACCAAGATGACTGAAGTAATCGCCATACATGGAATAAAAGTGTATCTTAGCTTCAACATCGTCTTTTTTTTGAATGTATTCAGAAACGCTTCGAATAAATGGTTCACCTTGACGATACTTATTAATACCAAAGTAAGCGCCTGCAATACTTAATTTTGCATACATGATTTCGGACGAATCTTTTATTTTTTCCGCAAAGTATAAACCGCGTTTGTAGTACTGAATACTATTTTTAAAATCATTCTTCCGATACGAATAAAAATTACCAATATTGTTGCATAACCAAATTTGAACCGTATCATTTTTGGACTTTTCGGCATACTTTAAACCTCGTAAATAGTATTTAAGTCCTTTGACGGGGTCGTAAAACTCTTCAAAATTAAGCCCAATCAAATTGTAGGCTTGTGCCATCAAGGTTTCATTTTTGATAGCTTTGGCTTGATC
Source organism: Flavobacteriaceae bacterium (assembly GCA_947463515.1). GTDB lineage: Bacteria > Bacteroidota > Bacteroidia > Flavobacteriales > Flavobacteriaceae > Flavobacterium. The sequence goes on along the minus strand of CANHRI010000010.1, from coordinate 11,217 downwards.
TAAGGCCTTTTTGGATAATTCAAGGGAAGTAACACCATCCAACTTGTAAAAGGCATCCCCAGCTTTTTTCAATAAATCATTCACAGATTTCTCTGCTGGTTGCGCGTACGCCCATCCAAAGAATACTAAAAATGATATGTACCAAATTTGCTTCAAGTTTCAAGAAATAAAAATAAAGTCCCAACATCATTGGGACTTTAACAAATATATTTAATTTCTTATTAACTTTTTATATTTAATTCGTGTTGGCGTAATTTCGGTTCCCAATCGTTTGCGACGGTTTTCTTCGTAATCGGAGAAGCCACCTTCAAAGAAATAGACTTGGGAATCGCCTTCAAAAGCTAAAATATGGGTACATACGCGGTCGAGAAACCAGCGGTCGTGGGAAATAATTACGGCACATCCCGCAAAATTTTCTAACCCTTCTTCCAAAGCGCGCAGGGTGTTGATATCCAAGTCATTGGTAGGCTCATCAAGCAACAAGACATTGCCTTCCTCTTTTAAAGTCATAGCCAAATGCAAGCGGTTACGTTCCCCACCCGATAGAGTAGCTACTTTTTTATTCTGATCACTTCCTCCAAAATTGAAGCGCGATAAATAGGCCCGAGAGTTCACTTGACGCCCCCCCATCATGATCAATTCTTGTCCATCACAGAAATTTTCCCAAATGGTTTTATTGGAATCGATATTGGAATGGTTTTGATCTACATAGGCAATTTTAACCGTATCTCCTGTTGAAAATTCACCACCATCGGGTTGTTCCTCGCCCATGATCATTCGGAAAATTGTTGATTTCCCAGCACCGTTGGGACCGATGATTCCGACAATCCCTGCTTGAGGTAAGGTAAAATTCAAGTCTTCATAGAGAATTTTATCCCCAAAAGCTTTTGAAACATGATGCGCATTGATAACATTGGTACCCAAACGAGGCCCATTAGGAATATAAATCTCTAATTTTTCTTCCAAGGCTTTTTGATCCTCATTCAAGAGTTTGTCGTAATTCTGCAAACGCGCTTTTTGTTTGGTTTGGCGTCCTTTGGCACCTTGGCGAACCCATTCCAACTCGCGTTCCAACGTTTTCCGACGTTTGGAAGCTACTTTTTCTTCTTGATCCAAACGTTTTCCTTTCTGATCCAACCATGAAGAATAGTTTCCTTTCCATGGAATACCTTCGCCACGATCAAGCTCCAAGATCCAACCGGCCACATTGTCTAAAAAATAACGGTCGTGGGTTACTGCAATCACTGTACCCGCATATTGTTGCAAGTGTTGCTCCAACCATAATACCGACTCAGCATCCAAGTGGTTGGTAGGTTCGTCTAATAACAATACATCGGGCTGTTGCAATAACAAACGACAAAGGGCAACACGGCGTTTTTCACCCCCTGATAAGACTTTGATAGGCGTATCGCCTTCAGGAGTTCGCAAGGCATCCATGGCGATTTCCAACTTGGTATCTAATTCCCAACCGCCTACGGCATCAATTTTATCTTGCAATTCGGCTTGACGGTCCATGAGTTTTTGCATTTTATCAGCATCTTCATAGACTTCAGGCAAACCAAACATATCGTTGATTTTGTTGAATTCGTCCAAGACCCCAACAATTTCAGCAACTCCTTCACGCACAACTTCAATCACCGTTTTGGTTTCATCGAGTTGCGGTTCTTGTTCCAAATAGCCTACGGTATAACCCGGCGCAAACACCACATCACCTTGGTAGTTTTTCTCAACCCCCGCAATGATTTTCAACAAAGTGGATTTTCCTGACCCGTTGAGTCCGAGAATCCCAATTTTGGCGCCATAAAAGAAACTTAGGTAAATATCTTTTAAAACCTGTTTGTTAGTACTCGAGTACGTTTTATTGACTCGAGACATAGAAAATATTACTTTCTTATCATCTGACATATGAGTTTAGAATTTAGATTTTAGAATTTAGATTTTAGAATTTGGTCCCGAAATTTCGGGAGGAATTTGAAATTTGGAATTTAAATCCCCCTACACTCTTCCTTTTAACGAGCTAAACACCCATGCATTGGCTAAAAATCCAACACCTACAGCGCCAAATCCCCAACCTGCGATTTCATTGTAGCGAAAAACGCCCATTCCGATCAGCAATAACCCCATGATAATCATGATTAGTGTTGCCCAACCGAGTACTGTATTTTTATTCATTGCCATCGTTTTCATTTTTTAATCGGAAGGCAAATATCGGAAAAAAACTCAATTGAAAATCGTCACTAACAATTCCTTTAACAAATCGGCGTGACTAATTGAATTGGCACCAACTCCTTTTCCTTTGGCATCCACTTCACGGAGTTTGGCAACGATAGTCGATACTTTTTTCATCGGATAATGACGAGCAGCCAACTCGTAATCTTTCACGAAAAAAGGACTAATTCGCAAAACTTTAGCCACGTTTGCCTGACTTTTATCTTTCAATCCATGGTATTGCAATACCTGGGTGAAATACGAGAAAACCATGGCTGTGGTAACCACTAAAGGATTGTCTTTCGAATTTTGAGCAAAATACTGGGCAATGCGATAGGCTTTTTTTTCATTTCGCTCCCCTATTGCTGTTCGAAGTTCAAAATTGTTGTAATCTTTACTAAACCCAATATTCACCTCAATATCGTTGGGAGTCACCGTATGTCCAGGTGGAAAAATGATCTTTAATTTATCCAATTCATTGCTAATTCGACTTAAATCGTTCCCCAAAAACTCCACCAACATCGCCGCCGCTTTGGGTTCGATACCCAATCCTTTTCCCTTAATGACGCGGGTAATCCACGTGGCGACCTGATTTTCGTAAAGTTTTTTACTTTCAAACACTAGGCCGTTTTTTTCCAAGGCTTTGGTAACTTTTTTGCGCTTATCCAACGTTTTGTATTTGTAGGCCAAAACCAATACCGTTGTGGGCTGGGGATTTTCGGCGTAGGATTCTAATTTTTCTATTGTCCGTGCTAATTCTTGAGCTTCTTTAACAATAACTACTTGGCGTTCGGCCATCATGGGGTAACGTTTGGCCTGTGCAATGACGTCTTCAATAGTCGTATCACGTCCGTACAACACCATCTGATTGAATCCTTTTTCATCTTCGGTAAGCAAGTGATCTTCAATATAATCTGTAATAATATCAATGTAATAGGGTTCTTCCCCCATTAAAAAATAAATTGGGGCTATCGTTCCACTTTTTATCGCATTGATGATATTTACCGCTTCGTCCATAGTTTATGTATCCTTGGCTTACGCTGAAAAAAGTGTACTTTTGCCTCATGCAAGCACTCAATTTTCCACCGTTTTCCTTTCGCCTCAAAAATAGTGAAAATAAAATGGCAATATTTGACGCTATCCGGAAAAAATTTGTAGTCTTAACCCCCGAAGAATGGGTTCGACAACATACGGTACGGTTTTTACAGGAGGTGAAAAAATTTCCGACTTCCTACATCAATGTTGAAAAATCGATTGCACAAAATGGTTTAACTAAACGTTACGATGTGGTTGTTTTTCAGAATGATGGAGGTATTTCTGTTTTGATCGAATGTAAAGCGCCTGAGGTAAAAATTACCCAAGCTGTTTTTGATCAAATTGCACGGTATAATTTGGTGTTACGGGCAAAGTATTTGATGGTAACCAACGGATTGGAACATTATTTTTGTCAAATGGATTTTGAGGAGCAGACGTACATTTTTTTACCTGATTTACCTGAATTTAATTCTTTATAATACGTGAAATCTATAGCTGTAGTTGTTTTAAATTGGAATGGTAAAACGTTACTCGAAACGTTCTTGCCTTCAGTGGTAAAACATTCCGATTTGGCACAGGTGTACCTCGTAGACAATGCCTCTACCGATGATTCTGTGCCCTTTGTCAAGGCGACTTTTCCTTCCGTAAAAATCATACAAAACGCGGGTAATTATGGATTTGCGCAAGGATATAATGAAGCGTTGCAACAGGTTTCGGAGCCTATTTATGCCTTAGTGAATTCTGATATTGAAGTAACTGAAAATTGGTTGCAAACGATTCTTACCCATTTTGAATCGCACCCCAATACGGCCATTGCACAACCCAAATTATTGGATTATAAAAACAAAAGTTATTTTGAATACGCTGGAGCGGCAGGTGGATTTATCGATCGTTTTGGCTATGCCTATTGCCGTGGCCGTGTGTTTGAGACGCTAGAAAAAGATGAAAATCAATACCCGCATCCGGCAAAAATCTTCTGGGCCACTGGAGCCTGTTTTTTTATTCGGCGCGATGTCTATCATCAATTAGGCGGCCTGGATGCATCGTTTTTTGCCCATCAAGAAGAAATCGATTTGTGTTGGCGCGCCTTTAATCAAGGGCATGATTGTTATTACCTACCCGAATCGGTCGTGTATCATGTGGGTGGAGCTACGTTAAAAACGGGAACACCGCAAAAAACCTTTTTGAATTTTCGCAATTCGCTTTCAATGATGCTCAAAAATTTGCCTGCTGGTTCATTGGTTCCCATTCTTTTCGTACGCTTGGTTTTGGACGGTATTGCAGGAGTTCAGTTTTTGTTGCAAGGAAAAGGAGCGCACACTTGGGCCATTGTTCAAGCGCATTTTTCATTTTACGGTAAAATGAGGGCTACACTCGCTTTACGCAAAGCACCGCAACGCAAGGATTATTATACATTGAACAGTATCGTATGGAATTATTTTGTGAAAGGAAAAAAAACATTTTGAACGATAATTAACAAATCTTAACCTTTTTGTAGTTCTATTTCAATAAACAACCTTTAATTTTGTAAAAAACAAAAAAGATATCCCATGAGAAAAGTATTGTTTCTTTCTTTAGCAGCGTTAACTTTGGCTTCTTGCGGCAGTAAAAAGAAAATTGCCGAATTGGAGCAAAAAAACAAAGAATGCCAGGATTTGTTGAACTCAACAACCATGAAATTGAATGTTTGTTTGACAGAAAAAGAAGCCTTGAGTCAGCAGAATGAATATTTGAAAAAGAACAACAGCGACTTAATCAACAGTTCCAAAGAATTAACCATGCTGACAACCAAAGGCGCTGAGAATTTACAGCGTTCTTTAGAAAGTTTGAAAGAAAAAGACTTAAAAATCAATCGTTTACAAGATGCTTTGACCAAGAAAGACTCTGTGACTTTAGCCTTAGTAACGAGTTTGAAGAAAAATGTAGGACTAGATGATCAGGATGTCAATATCAGTGTGGAAAAAGGTGTGGTTTTTATCAACATCTCCGATAAAATGTTATTCAAGAGCGGCAGTTATGTGGTAACTGATAAAGCTAAATCTGTGTTAGACAAAGTGGCCAAGGTGATTAACGACAAACCAGATTTTGAATGTATGGTTGAAGGTCACACCGACAATGTTCCCTTTACTGGAAATGCAATACTACTCGATAACTGGGATTTGAGTGTGAAGCGCGCTACGGCCATTGTTCGCGTATTGACCAAGGATTTGGGTGTAAATCCAAAGCAAATTATAGCTGCTGGTCGAAGTGAATTTGTACCCTTGATGGACAACAACACCGCTGAGAATCGAGCAACTAACCGCAGAACGCGTATTGTCATTCTACCCAAAATCGATCAGTTTTACGATATGATTGAAAAAGAAATGAAAAACCTCAGCAAGTAATTGCTTCAAAAAACAATCAAGCGTCTCTAAATCGAGGCGCTTTTTTTTTACAAAATATCGAGCGAACCCTTGCCTTCACGCACTACAACAGGTTCGTAACCCGAAAGATCAATCACGGTAGAAGGCGTATTATAACCATAGCCGCCATCAATAACCAAGTCGACAAGATTCTGCCATTTTTCAAAAATCAATTCCGGATCGGTTGAATATTCTAACACTTCATCTTCATCGTGAATCGAAGTAGAAATGATAGGATTGCCCAAGATATTGACAATCGATCGAATGATGTTGTTATCAGGGACGCGAATTCCCACCGTTTTTTTGTTTTTAAAAACTTTAGGTAAATCGTTATTCCCGGGTAAAATGAAGGTATACGGCCCCGGTAAGGCTCGTTTTAACAACTTAAAAGTGGATGTATCAATTTGCTTCACATAATCAGAAATATGACTCAAGTCGTAACAAATAAAAGACAGATTGGCTTTTTCCAGCTTAATCCCTTTAAGTTTCGCTACCCGTTCCAAGGCTTTGGCATTGGTAATATCGCACCCCAATCCGTACACGGTATCTGTGGGGTAAATAATGATTCCGCCGTTGCGCAAAACCTCGACGACCTTTTTAATGGCCGCTTCGTTAGGATTGTCGTTGTAGATTTTTACAAATTGTGCCATCGCTAGGAAATTAAGTAGTTAAGTTAGCCAATTACATCCAGTTTGGCAAAACGCAAGAGAAGTTTTTTGATACCGCCTACGTCAAATTTGATTTCTGCTTTACGGTCGCCGCCAACTCCTTCCAGGTTGAGCACCTCCCCTTTCCCGAAGCGTTCGTGGAGTACAATATTTCCGATGGCTAGTTTACTTTCTCCATTGCCACTTGAGGATGACGGAACACTAGTATTTACTGGCTTCAAGCGACGTATGTTGGCACTTGGTGCGGGTTCATCCTCATTCATACGACGGGGCGGTGTTCCGGAAACGGGTTTTTGCAAACGTAATTTAGTTTTATCCACATCGCCAAAAATATCCATATCAATCATGGGTTTGTAGCGGTAGCCTGTCGTTTCGGATGGATTGACAAATTCAAGGTACTGCGCATCGATTTCTTCTATAAAACGTGAAGGTTCAGCATCGGTGAGTTTTCCCCAACGGTACCGCGATTGAGCGTAGGTGAGATAGGCTTGGTGTTCGGCGCGGGTCAAAGCCACATAAAACAACCGGCGTTCTTCTTCGAGTTCGCTTCGGGTATTCAAACTCAATGCGCTAGGAAACAAATCTTCCTCCAGTCCCACGATGAAAACGTAGGGGAATTCAAGCCCTTTAGCCAAGTGGATGGTCATCAATGCCACACGATCATCGTCGCCGGTATCGTTGTCCAAATCGGTGGCTAGGGCAACATCTTCGAGAAATTCGGCCAAGGCACCGCGGGCCCCATCGACTTCTTTTTGCCCTTCGGTAAAATCTTTTATCCCGTTGAGCAATTCCTCGATATTTTCAACACGCGCTACCCCTTCAGGCGTGCCGTCTTTCTTCAATTCCTGAATCAAACCCGTTTTTTTGGTCACGTGTTCGGCCAAATAGAACGCGTCTTGATTTTCATTAATAATTTGGAAACTCTTGATCATGTTCACAAAATCGTGAAGCTTGTTTTTGGTTCCCGAATTCAATTTCAAATCAATTTTGTCAATATGCTCCATCACTTCAAAAATGGACCGCTTGTAATGGTTGGCCGCAATGGTCAATTTTTCAACGGTTGTATCGCCAATGCCGCGGTGGGGATAATTGATCACCCGAATCAACGCTTCTTCGTCTTTGGGGTTGATAATCAAGCGTAAGTAACACAACACGTCTTTGATTTCTTTGCGTTGGTAAAACGATAAACCACCATAAATACGGTAAGGAATATCGCGTTTGCGCAAAGCATCTTCAATAGCCCGGGATTGGGCATTGGTACGGTATAAAACAGCGAACTTCCCATTGGTGAGTTGCTCGCGCATTTTCATTTCAAAAATTTCTCCGGCCACATAACGTCCTTCCTCACTATCGGTTAAACTGCGGTGCACCTTAATTTTGGGGCCGAGTTCATTGTCCGTCCATACGACTTTATCCAATTTGGTTTTATTTTTATCGATAATGGTGTTGGCCGCCTCTACGATGTTTTTGGTCGAACGGTAATTTTGCTCCAAGCGATAGGTTTGCACCTGATCGTAATCCTTTTGGAAATTGAGAATGTTGTTGATGTTGGCTCCGCGGAAGGCATAGATACTTTGGGCATCATCGCCTACCACACAGATATTATGGAATCGATCGGACAACGCCCGAACAATCAAGTATTGCGAATGGTTGGTATCTTGGTACTCATCGACCATGATGTAGCGAAAACGGTCTTGGTATTTGGCCAACACATCGGGATAACGGTTGAGCAATTCGTTGGTTTTCAACAACAAATCATCAAAATCCATGGCCCCCGCTTTGAAACAACGGTCGACATAGTTTTGATAAATTTCCCCCATTCGCGGCCTTTTGCTCATGGCATCGGCTTCTTGTAATTCGGGATTGTTGAAATAGGCTTTTACAGTAATGAGTGAATTTTTGTACGACGAAATGCGTCCTAAAATTTGCTTGGGTTTGTAAATATCCTTGTCCAACTGCATCTCTTTAATGATGGCCGAAATCAACCGCACGGCATCTTGGGTATCGTAAATCGTGAAGTTGGACGGGTATCCCAATTTATCGGCTTCAATGCGAAGAATTTTGGCAAAAACCGAGTGAAATGTTCCCATCCAGAGGTTTTTAGCTTCGTTACTCCCCACGATGGCCGCAATGCGCGACTTCATTTCACGGGCGGCTTTGTTGGTAAAGGTGAGGGCCAAAATATTGAAGGCATCCACCCCGTGGTGCATAAGGTAGGCGATACGCATGGTCAGCACGCGTGTTTTCCCCGAACCGGCACCAGCAATCACCATCATGGGACCGTCCTTTTGCAGTACAGGCGCCCGTTGCGCTTCATTCAATTGGTTGAGATATTGTTCAAGCATTTTTTTATTAGCTTCTAAGCTTCTGAGACGCTAAGCTATTGCGCTGCGACCCATTTAAATTTATAATTTAGAATTTAGAATAATCAGATAAAGTCTTTGATTTCGCTTTTCAAAAACTCCAACGCCAGTTGCGAAGCGGATTCGGTTTCCATCAACGAACTCAACACTTTCATTCGGTATTGGTCGGCATCATTGATTTCACTGTCGGCGGCTAGGTTGCGGAGGTTTTGGTTAATCGCATTTTTGGCATTGACTACCATCACCCATGCTTCATCCGAAAGGTAGATTTGTTGGGTGACATTGTGTTCGTATTCTTGTTCGATATTCTGAATCAAAAGGTTCATATAATCGGTGGTGTCGTTGCTAAAAGGCGCCACGCGAATCATGAGTTTGAGCGGATTGATCCGTTCGAGAAACAAGGCCATCCGTTCATAGGCTTGGAGACGAATGGGCAAGGCTTGTTTTTGGTTGTCTCGAAGTAATTGGAACTTGCGGCGATTTTCGTCCAATTTGACAAATTTTTGCATCATCAGGTAGGCGACTCCGCCGGTCACGACGGCGGGTAACGTATACAAAGCCAATTCAATCCACTTTTCGGTTTCCATAACGCGTTTGGGTTTATTTTAGTTTTTACAAAGAAAACGAAATTCTAAGGTTTGGGCAAGGGTTTTTAAGTTTCAAGTTTGAGGTTTCAACCGAGATGTAGGGAGAATACATAGGGTATTGGGTGAGGAATGGTAGTGTACTAGTGTCAAATCAGTGCTGTATCAGTGCTATAGCTATGTAGTTGATGCGTGGCATGGCTCGTTCTGAAACTGAGTGGAAATAGGGAAATAGTTAATCCTTATTGGAAGGTTTGTTGCGCGTTAAAAGGACTTCAATACTATTTGCGGGCAATTTTGAGCGATCCCTTCGGGTGATTTTGGTTATCAGAGAAGTAAAACCACGGAGATTTACACGCCTGTGAGTACCAAAAGCATCCAAAAAATCAAAAGTCCGTTTGATGATTTATAAAAAAGTACTACTTTTATACAACCCTATGAAATCAGACTTATACACCCAAATGGTTTGTTTACGTCTGATTTTTTCGGGGGTATAAACGAGTTACCAGTAATTGTAAATGACAACAATACAATGAAAAATCAACCCGACTTTGAAATAATATCTAAGGGACAAATTTCAAAAGAATTTATCGACAGGAATATTTTGACTTTTAAACAGGCTTCAACTTTCGTAAGACAACTTGCTTATGGACGAAATGCTGACAAGAATAATTTGGCTTCTGTATTTAATGACAGATGCGGAACTTGTAGCACAAAGCACGCTTTACTCAAAAGACTTGCAGACGAAAACAACTTTGAAAAAGTTAAACTCATAGTCGGACTTTTTAAAATGAACAAAAAAAACACACCTGAAATTTCTGCAACACTCCAAAAAAGTCAATTGGAATATATTCCAGAAGCGCACTGTTATTTGAAATTTGAAGACCAAATTCTCGACCTGACAAAAATAAATTCTAAACCGACAGACTTTTTGGACGACCTCATTGAAGAAATCGAAATTTCACCTGAACAAATCACCGACTATAAGGTAAATTATCATAAAAACTATCTTGTAACTTGGCTCGACAAAAACAAACAAATAAACTTATCTCTTAAAGACATTTGGAAAATAAGAGAACAATGTATTCAGGACTTAGCGGACAATTGAAAAGAACAACAACTACTGGTAACAGCGGCTAGCCGCTATGTCTAGAATTTCTTCGCTTCTACCCTGATTTCACGAAAAACTTTTATCTTAGTTGAAGAAAAACCTTTCGCATAGCCCGCCACAGTCGGCTAGCCGCGGAACGTTATGAGCAATGCTAAAACCGAGCTTACAATGAAGAACTTCAATTTCAAAATTACCTTACTACATTTTTTTGGAATTTTATTAATCATTTTCGGTTTTCAAAGATTCTTTTATGTATTTCATGTTGAAGAAATTTTATACTTAAGTAAAAATATTAATGACATTGAATGGACAAAAACCATAAAAGTGCTTGATGATTTCTTATGGAATAGACTTTATCTAGCTTTTATAATTGCCGCAATTGGATTTTTTTTCATTACTTACATGAACTGGAAAAACAAGAGTCATATAAATACTTTAATTGTTTTTCTTCTCTTATTATTGACTTTTTTTTCTGGAATAATTTTTAAAAACATAATAAGTCAAAATTTTATTTATTTAGAAAAACTTTTTGGTAACAATTATAGATTCGGTTATTTTACTTGTGGAATGTTACTTTGTTTAGTTGGAAGTTTATTTATCCTGAAAAGCATAAGAATTCAAAACAGCACAGCTCATAACAGCGGCTAGCCGCTATGGCTTGATTTTCTTCGCTTCTACCCTGTTTTCACGAAAAACTTTTATCTTAGTGGAAGAAAAACCTTCCGCATAGATCGCCACAGTCGGCTAGCCGCGGAACGTTATGAGCAATGCTAAAACCGAGCTTACAATGAAGAACTTCAATTTCAAAATTACCTTACTACATTTTTTTGGAATTTTATTAATCAT
>CANHRI010000009.1 GCA_947463515.1 Flavobacteriaceae bacterium | reverse complement strand
TTTTTGATAGAATCTTTAGCTACTTCCTGCGCGTTTATCGTTAAAGGTGCTAAAAATAAAAATACTAATAAATTTTTCATCGTTACATGTTTTTCTCAAAGTTAAAACACCAAGGATTAATCATTTCTAGATTTAACATTTTATTCAGTTAAAAAAGATAACACTTTAAAATTGACTTAAATCGATAATAAATAATAAGAAGCGGTTTTCATAGAAGTGATTTTTGTATTAAAAGACCAGATACGATGTAAACCTATTGTTTGGATTTGATACGATTGTGTAATTTTTTGCACAATTTTTCTCACTTGTGCGCACTAAATATTACATTTGTGTGCATTTTTAAATTATTTTTCTCACATTTGTAATCAATTTGAAATTATTAACACATGTATAATTAAACAATTTTATTATGAAAAATTCTATACTTTTTATTTTATTGTCTTTTGCTTACATTAACAATTGTTTTTCTCAAGACTTAATAACTAAAAAAAACGGAGAAGATTTAAAAGTTAAAGTTTTAGAAGTGAATATAACAGAAATTAAATATAAAAAATTTGAAAATCTTAATGGTCCAATATTTTCAATTTTAAAATCAGAAGTTTTGATTATTCGGTATGAAAATGGAACCAAAGATATTTTTAACTTCGAAAATAAAGAAATCACAACCATTGCAAACTCTCCTCAAGCTATTAACGATTTATTTCGTCAAGGTCAAGCAGATGCTTTAAAGTATTATAAAGGTTATAAAGGAGCAGGTACAGGCACACTTATCACAAGTATAGTTGCCTCTCCTTTACTAGGATTAATTCCCGCAATAGCTTGTTCATCTACTCAACCTGAAGATCAAAATTTAAATTATCCAAATAGCGAATTAATGAAAAACCCCGACTATTATAACGGATACACTCAAAAAGCAAAAAAAATAAAACAAAACAAAGTTTGGAAAAACTGGGGAATTGCTGTAGGGGTGAATTTATTATTAATTGCGGTTATAGCTAACTAATATGAGAAAGAAAATAGTACTTATATTATTAATTATATTCCAATTCAATAGTAAAGCCCAAGACATTAGATATGGTATTCGAGCCGGATTAAACCTATCGAGTTTAAAAGGAGATGTGAATCAAGAAGATTTTAGCTCACTTATTGGTATCCATTTTGGAGGGTTCGCAATATTAAAAATTAATGATGATTTTTCATTTCAGCCTGAACTATATTTTTCAACACAAGGAGCTAAATATGAATACTCCCTTACTTATGGAAACAACAACTACTTTGAAAATGGAAAATTAATATTGAATTATATCAATATTCCGCTTTTGGCTAAATTTCATGTAACTGAAGAGGTTTCTTTTATAGGTGGCACACAAATTAATCTGTTATTGAATGCTAAAAATTCCTTCAATGTCAATCAAAACTCAAACGGGATTAGCAACACCTACTCCGAATCAGTTAATGTAAAAGAATTATATAAATCATCTACATTTAATTTCACAATAGGTGTTTGTTACAGCATCACAAAAAATATATTAATGGATGCTAGATACAATATTGGCTTAACAAGTATTGAAAAGGATTATAATATTAAAAACAATATTGCTCAACTAAGTGTTGGTTATTTGTTTTAACGTAAGCTATTATGAAAAAAACAATTTATTATCTTTTGAGTCTTTTGTCCTTAATAGTACAAGCTTGTTCATCGAGTGATAATAATTCCAATCAAGACAATTCGTTATTGTATAGAAAATGGTATGCAGTTTCTTCTACTATGGATGGTACAACTTACTATCCACCAGTTTGTGTAAACAATGGCCATAGAGATCATCTGGATATACTTACATCTAATGTGGCTAATTTTTATTATGTAGATAATAGTAATGGTATGAATTGTAGTGATAATTACGCTGTAGAATCCTTTACGTTTACTAGAAATGGTAACACACTTAATATGACTTTTGGAAATGGTTATACATCTACAATTACAATTTCAGAACTAACAGTTACTACATTAAAATTTGTTGAAACTAATAGTGAAGGTTCTTCATATCGGGTGTATAGTTCATTTTAAAAAATCATCTTTAAACAACCTAAATTTTATTTTATAATTATCAGGGTTTGACTATTAACCTAAAGTTGAACCTTTTTTCTATACAGTTGTAATTAATCACCATATCTTCAAATTTTTCAAATTGACACATCAGCACACCTACCTACCGGCAGGCAGGTTGGCACATTGGCTCATTGGCACACCTACCTACCGGCAGGCAGGTCGGCACATTGATTACCCCACCAAATTAATAATCTTACCGGGTACAATGATCACTTTATTCGGCGTACGCCCTTGCAATTGCTGTTGTGTGCGCTCGTCGGCCATGACGATTGCTTCAATTTCGGCAACCGATAAATCAAACGGTAATTTGATCGTAAAACGCATTTTTCCATTGAAAGAAACCGGATATTCTTTCTCACTTTCCACCAAATATTTAGCTTCAAATTGTGGGAAAGCGACCGTGGCTATCGAACCCTTATGCCCCAATTGGCTCCAAAGTTCTTCGGCAATGTGCGGCGCATAAGGCGAAATCAACACCGCTAAAGGCTCGAGAATCGCACGGTGACGGCATTTTTGTTGCGCCAATTCGTTCACACAAATCATAAACTGCGACACCGAAGTATTGAAGGAGAAGTTCTCGATATCTTCCGTTACTTTCTTAATCGTTTTGTGTAAAGTTTTGTACATGTCCGCCGTAGGTTCGTCGTTCACCACCACCAAACCGTTGTCGTCAAAATACAAACGCCATAATTTTTTCAAAAACCCGTACACTCCCGTAATTCCGGCAGTATTCCAAGGTTTGGCTTGTTCCAGCGGCCCCAAGAACATCTCATACAAACGCAAGGTATCGGCGCCGTATTCGTTGCAAATGTCGTCGGGATTGACCACATTGTATTTGGACTTGGACATTTTTTCCACTTCGCGACCTACGATGTATTTGCCATCTTCTAAGATAAATTCGGCATTCACATAATCGGAATATAACGGGTGCGCTTTAAATTTTTCAATATCCAATTCGTTCGTAATATCATTGATTACTGACAAATCGACGTGAATAGGGTGAACATTTAGTCCTGAAATTAATCCTTTAGAATATAATTTTTTTGAATCTTCAGAACGATACACAAACGCACTCATCCCCAAAATCATCCCTTGGTTGATCAACTTTTTGAACGGCTCTTCTGTAGGAGCGAAACCGCGGTCTTTCAAGAATTTGTTCCAAAAACGGGCATACAACAAGTGACCCGTGGCATGTTCGCTACCGCCAATGTACAAATCAACATTTTGCCAATACTGCAACGCGTTTTCAGAAGCAAACTCGGATTCGTTTTTCGCATCCATATAGCGCATCCAGTACCAAGACGAACCTGCCCAACCCGGCATGGTGTTCAATTCCAACGGAAAAACAGTTACGTGATTTATGAACTGATTACTAACCACTGCACACTGCACCGTATCCCAGGCCCAAACGCTCGCATTTCCTAAAGGCGGCTGACCGTCTTCGGTAGGTAAATATTTTTCCACTTCGGGCAATACGATGGGTAAATGTTGGGCGTCGATCATTTGTGGCAAGCCATTGACATAATACACCGGAAAGGGTTCGCCCCAATAACGCTGACGCGAAAAAACGGCATCGCGCAAACGGTAATTCACTTTGGCTTTACCGGCTCCGATTTTTTCCAATTCCTCAATGGCTTTTTGGGTACCGGCTTTATAATCCAATCCGTTTAGGAAATCGGAATTTTTAAATTGAAATCCTTCTTTTTTTGAAAAGGCTTCCGTGGCGATACACTCGTCAGAAGCATCTATTCCCCCTTCGGGGGTTAGGGGGCTGAATATGTTTTTAATTTCGGGCATGCCCAACGTTCCTTTGAAATAGTTGGCAAACGCATAATCGCGTTCGTCGCCGCACGGAACGGCCATTACAGCTCCTGTTCCATACCCTGCCAACACATAATCCCCAATCCAAACCGGAATGGGTTCTTTGGTAAACGGATGTTCGGCATACGCCCCTGTAAACACCCCTGAAATGGTTTTCACATCGGCCATACGTTCGCGCTCGGAACGTTTCGCAGTAGCTTCGATATAGGCTTCTACCGCTGCTTTTTGTTCGAGCGTTGTAATTTGCGCCACCAATTCATGTTCGGGTGCCAAAGTCATAAACGTAACGCCGAAAATGGTATCAGGGCGCGTGGTAAATACATAGATAGTTGCCGGTTGTTGGTTTTCGGTTGTCGGTATAAGTCGGAATGAAACTGAGGCGCCCACCGATTTTCCAATCCAATTGCGTTGGGATTCTTTTAACGATTCGGTCCAATCAATGGCTTCCAACCCTTCCAACAAACGCTCGGCATAGGCTGAAATACGCATAGACCATTGGGTCATTTTTTTACGAATCACCGGATGGCCGCCCCGTTCCGAAACGCCATTCACGATTTCGTCATTGGCCAAAACGGTTCCTAGAGCCGGACACCAGTTCACTTCGGTTTCTGCCAAATAGGTTAGACGGTATTTCAACAACAAGCGTGCTTTTTCATCCTCAGAAAATCCGTTCCATTCGGCTGCTGAAAAACCAGGTACATCGTCATCACAGGCGACATTGATAGCAGCATTTCCCTCTTTTTCAAAAATTGCCACCAAATTTGTAATAGGTAACGCTTGTTTCGCCTCGTAACAATAATAGGATTCAAACAACTGAATGAAAATCCATTGCGTCCATTGGTAATACTCCGGATTAGACGTACGCACTTCGCGGTCCCAATCGAAGGAGAATCCAATTTTATCCAATTGTTCGCGGTAGCGCGCAATATTTTCACGGGTTGTTTTTTCGGGATGTTGTCCTGTTTGAATCGCATATTGCTCGGCAGGTAACCCAAAAGAGTCATACCCTTGCGGATGCAACACATTGAATCCTTGGTGGCGTTTGTAGCGCGCCACTATATCAGAGGCGATATACCCCAGCGGGTGACCCACATGCAATCCGGCACCGGAAGGATACGGAAACATATCCAACACATAGTATTTGGGTTTTTCGGAAGAATTGGAGGCAGCAAACGTGTGGTTATCGGCCCAATATTTTTGCCATTTGGCTTCTATTTGATCGTGAAAATATTTCATCGGTAAACGAAAAAAGGTTGATGCATGAATCCGCAACAAGCTTCGGATGTTCAGGCATTAGTAAAAATTAGAGGCAAATTTACACCTTTCACACAAGAAGAGAAAACTTTGAGCGTTATTAAAGGAGTAAAATGATTTTCTTTTTTATTTTTACGGCATAAAACAAAAGCTATGGCCTCATCGTTTGATCAATATCAGAAACGCAGATTAATTTCCTCTTACTTTTCGGTCGTTTTGAGTGTTTTTTTGGTGTTGTTTCTATTGGGCGCTTTAGGACTTTTTATCCTGAACTCCAAGCGATTATCCGATAATTTCAAGGAAGATATCGTGATGACCGTTTTCTTCAAAAACGAAGCCAACGACACCGTATTCAAAGCATTTGAAAAGACAATTCAATCGGGAAAATACGCCAAAGATTTCAAATTCGTTTCCAAAGAAGCGGCCGCCAAAGCCCATAAAGAAGTGGTTGGGGAGGACTTTATGCAGTTTTTGGGGATGAATCCGTTGCAAAATTCCTACGACATTCACTTGAAAGCCGAATATGTGACCCACCCAGGGTTTACGACCATGGAGCGAACCCTTCGCAAAAATCCATTTGTAGCCGATGTGGTCTATGATAAGCAGTTGGTTACTTTGGTGAATGATAACGTCAAAAACATCAGTTTCTGGGTTTTAATCGTTTCGGGCGTGTTCATGGTCATTTCCGTGTTATTGATCAACAGTTCGATGCGGCTGTCCATTCATGCCAATCGTTTTATCATCAAAACTATGCAAATGGTGGGAGCAACCAAGTCGTTTATCCGGAAGCCGTTTATCCTTCGCAGCATGTTGTTGGGATTCATCGGTGGGGTTTTGGCGATTATTGCGTTAATTTCCCTTTTATTATATATTGCTAATAACTTCCCAGGATTGGATATTTTCAATCAGTTGGAGCTCACCATTATAGTTTTGGTTGGCGTTTTGGGCATGGGAGTGTTGATTACATGGATTAGCACTTATTTTGCAACCCAACGTTTCTTAAATTTACGAACAGACGATTTATATTAATTCCTTACGGCCTTATGAGTGCACCTGAAAACAAACCGGATTTCCTTTTTAAAAAAGAAAACTACACCTTTTTAATCATCGGTTTAGCTGTTATCGCGTTGGGATTTATCCTTATGTCGGGCAGCAGCAACGATAATCCTGCCGAATGGAATGCCGAAATTATGAGTTTTCGCCGTATTCGTTTGGCCCCAACGGTAGTGCTCGCCGGTTTTGGAATTGTGATTTATTCCATTTTTCGTAAAGGAAAATCCGAATAAACTTCTTAGGGGAGACTTAACAATACACCATGGACTTACTTCAAGCGCTTCTCATTGCTATTGTAGAAGGATTGACCGAATATTTACCGGTTTCTTCTACGGCCCACATGATTTTTACCAGTGCTTTTTTTGGCATACAAAACGATGATTTTGTAAAACTATTCCAAGTAGCCATTCAATTTGGCGCCATCTTGGCCGTAGTTGTGTTGTATTGGCGCAAGTTTTTTGATTTCAAAAGAATCGGTTTTTACCTCAAATTGGCGGTAGCGGTTATTCCGGCCTTGGTGTTGGGAAAATTATTTGACGACAAAATTGAAGCGGTATTGGGCGATCCTATTCCCATTGCTATTGTTTTGATTGTTGGTGGAATTGTTTTGCTTTTTGTAGACACCCGTTTTCAAAATCCAACGGTTACTTCTGAGGAAGAAATCACTTATAAAAAAGGATTTTTTATTGGCCTCTGGCAGTGTTTGGCGATGATGCCAGGCACGAGTCGGTCGGCCGCTTCTATCATTGGCGGAATGCAACAAGGACTCACAAGAGCGGCGGCGGCTGAGTTTTCTTTTTTCTTGGCTGTTCCAACGATGCTAGCCGTGACAACCTATTCGATTTTTTTAAAAACTTACGAGAATACGGGGCTGAAAGGCTATGAATTGCTGACGCAAAATAGCGAACATCTAAAATTGTTTTTAATCGGAAATGCCGTTGCTTTTGTGGTAGCGATTCTTGCGATTAAATTCTTCATCGGCATCATCAAAAAATATGGCTTCAAACCCTGGGGCTACTACCGAATCATCGCAGGAACCGCTTTGTTATTGTACTTTACCTTGGTAAAACCATGAGTTGGACGGCTGAAACATTTAAAGACGGACAAGTACTACTGATTGATAAACCGCTCACGTGGAGTTCTTTTCAAGCGGTCAACAAACTGAAGTATGCCTTAAAACGACGTTATCAATTTTCAAAAACCTTTAAAATTGGACATGCGGGAACATTGGATCCTTTAGCAACGGGTTTGCTCATCATTTGTACTGGAAAATTCACCAAAAAAATACCCGAAATACAAGGGCAAACCAAAGAATATACAGGCACGATAACCGTGGGAGCGACCACGCCTTCCTATGATTTAGAAACCGAAGTCGATGCTACTTTTCCCGTTAATCACATTACGGAAGATTTGATTCGAGCAACAGCCCAAACTTTTGAAGGCGAAATCATGCAGAAACCGCCTGTTTTTTCGGCGATAAAAAAAGATGGGAAACGTTTGTACGAGCATGCACGCGCAGGAGAAGAGGTCGAAATTGAAGCCCGAAAAACCACCATTTACGAATTTGAAATCACCCGAATCGCCTTACCAGAAATTGACTTTCGGGTTACCTGCAGCAAAGGTACGTACATTCGTTCGCTTGCGTTTGATTTTGGAAAAGCGCTCCAATCGGGCGGTCATTTAACTGCTTTGCGTCGCACCAAAATTGGAGATTATTCGGTCAATGAAGCACTTACTCCAGATGACTTTGTAGCACTAGTAACAAAAAAGGAGTCCGAATGAACTCCTTTGCCTTATACTTTTACGGGTTGCAATAAGGCTACAACCTCCTTTTGAATACTGACTCCTTTATCTTGTAAATACCATTTTTGCAATGCTGCTTTGGCTTCATCGTCAACTACACCGTGTGCTGCTTTATAGGCTACAATCAGTTCTTTGGCTCCTTGAGGTCGGGGTCCAAAATCACCAATAACTTCACCAGAAACTTTATCTACGATAATTAATTTGGGAATAGAACGGGTTCCATTGGTTAAAAATAAATCCATTAAGGCAGGATGCTCATCGCGAAGCACCACATGCATCTCAATTTTTGGAGTATGTGATGCCATTTTATCTAAAACAGGAAGCACTTGAGCTGCATCGCCACACCACGTTTCTGCCAAAACAACCCAGAGTAATTCGTTTGGCAACTGGTCTAAGAAATGACTAACCTCAGGCGTTAAAGTGATCGTTTTATCCAAACGGTGCATACGCGCTTCGTTCAAATGGGTGTAATGAACATAGGCTTCCGTTTGCTCCCCCGTAGTTTTCCCTTCTTGAGCATAGGCTTGCATTAAGTTGCGATACGCGGCATAGGTGTAACTATTTTTTAAACTGTCTTGAATAATTGAATTCATGGGTTTAGTAATTTGTTTGGGCAAAGGTAATGCATTTCGTATATTTGGTTAGTAACCTAAATTACACGCCTATGAAAACCCTAACTTCCCAACGTATTGGCTATGTTTTGTCTGGTGGTGGCACCAAAGGGTTGGCCCATGCGGGAGCCCTTCATTTTTTGGAAAAACAAGGCCTTCGTCCTGCGATTATTTCAGGCACCAGTGCGGGTTCGATTGTAGGTTCCTTGTATGCTTGGGGGAAAAGTCCCGTTGAAATCTTGGAGTTTTTTCAATCGATTTACTTTTTTCATTGGACTCATTTTACCTTAAAAAAACCGGGGCTAATCGACTCAGATTCGTTTAAAAAATATTTTGACCAAATATTTGGGAAAGCAACCATTGGTGATTTTCCATTACCAATGTATATTACCGCTACCGATATGGTACTAGGAAAGTTGTGCGTTTTTGAGGCAGATGTCCCCATCAGCGATGCTATTTTGGCCTCATCGGCATTTCCAGGTGTCATTTCACCGCATGTTATTGAAGGAAATATTTACAGTGATGGCGGCATTTTAAATCATTTTCCTGCCGACTTGATTGCCGACGAGTGCGATTATATTATTGGCATTTATGTGAGTCCGATTGAAAAAATTCAAGCCGACCAATTGCGATCGATTAAAGCGGTTACCAGCAGGGCCTTTGATTTGCTATATGCGCACACCCATTTGCAAAAATTCAGCAATTGCGATTTGATCATCGAACCCGAAGCGCTATGCAATTACAGTACCTTTGAAACCAACAAACATAAAATGGAGGAAATTTTCCAAATTGGGTATGACGAAGCCAAAAAACGATATCAGGAGGTCTTGGGATAATTTTTTTCAGGGCACTTTTACAACATTAGAATATCGCTATATTTGCATTGCAAAAAAGAAAAAAGCAAAACCTTCCTATGAAATATAACCGAATTCTCTTGAAATTAAGCGGTGAGGCGTTGATGGGCGACCGTCAATACGGCATTGACCCGAAACGTTTGTCCGAATATGCCGACGAAATCAAGCAAATCCATGACCAAGGCGTTCAAATTGCTATTGTAATTGGTGGCGGTAATATTTTCAGAGGAGTCGCAGGCGCTAGCAACGGTATGGACCGTGTGCAAGGAGATTATATGGGCATGTTGGCCACTGTAATTAATGGAATGGCATTGCAAGGCGCTTTGGAAGATAAAGGCATGCAAACCCGTTTACAAACGGCCTTGAAAATTGAATCGATTGCCGAACCTTACATCAAACGTCGTGCCGTGCGTCACTTGGAAAAAGGACGTATTGTTATTTTTGGCGCTGGCACTGGAAATCCCTATTTTACCACCGATACGGCGGCCGTTCTTCGCGGTGTGGAGGTAGGTGCAGATGTTATTTTAAAAGGAACTAGAGTCGATGGCGTGTATACTGCCGATCCTGAAAAAGATAAAAATGCCGTTAAATTTGATTTTATTTCCTTCGAGGAAGTGCTTCAAAAAGGCCTCAATGTAATGGATACCACGGCTTTTACGTTAAGTCAAGAAAATCAATTACCAATTGTGGTTTTTGACATGAACAAAGCGGGGAACTTATTAAAAATTTGCCAAGGCGAAACCATAGGAACTGTTGTAACTATCTAACTTTGTTAATACTGAATTATGGAAGATATTGAATTGATTTTGGAAGAAGCAAAAGATGCGATGAATGCTTCGGTAGCACACCTTGAAAAATCGTTTTTAAACATCCGTGCCGGTAAGGCCTCCCCACAAATGTTGGGCAGTGTTTTTGTGGATTATTACGGATCGATGACACCACTTTCACAAGTTTCCAATGTTAATGTTCCCGATGCGCGCACTTTGACGATTCAACCTTATGAAAAAAGCATGTTGACGCCGATTGAGAAAGCCATCATGAATGCCAACCTTGGATTTAATCCGATGAACAACGGTGATGTTATCATCATTAGTGTTCCACCGCTTACGGAAGAACGACGTCGCGATTTGGTAAAACAAGCCAAAAACGAAGCAGAAGAAGCTAAAATCGGGATTCGCAACCACCGAAAAGATGCCAATACAGAAATCAAGAAATTGGAAAAAGATGGTGTTTCAGAAGATTTGTGTAAAAAAGCAGAAGATGATGTACAAAAATTAACCGACAATTTTATCAAAAAAATTGAGGAACATCTTGCTGTCAAAGAAGCTGAAATTATGAAAGTATAACGAACCGATACGTTCGTACTATAAAATCCGTTATCCTTACCGCTAACGGATTTTTTTATTCCTACTTTTGTACCCATCAAACTAAACAAACATACATGAAAAACAGTTGGATTTTCGGGTTTCTTTGGCTAACCCAAATCCTGATTGCGCAAAAACCAATGCAGGGACAAGTGATCGATTACGATACGACAATCCCGATTGCATTTGCGATGGTTACCTACCAGAACCAAACGGTGTATACCAATTGGGAGGGCCGTTTTTCATTGGTCATTGACGAAGAAACCAAGCCAATTCAGGTGAGTTATAAAGGCTACCACGACAAAAATCATTACCTCAGCGTTGGCGCTACATTTATTTTGATAAAAATGGTTTCCGACCAATCGCAAAAATCGGTTGAAATTTACACTGATAGCGAAACCAATGCGATTATAAAAAAAGTCATCGAAAACCGCACGAAAAATCAGCCGGAAAAAGTCCTTCAAACCTACGAATACAAAAATTACGAAACCCTTTTGGTAACGGCCAATCCCGATTCTATTTCCACCAAAATAGATACTACTTACAAACCCCGCTGGTTTGGCAAACCCAAAATGGTCTTGGACTCTTCCAATTACAAATTCAAAAAACTCGTCGAAAAACAGCATTTATACCAAACCGAAAAAGTCAATTTAATTCAGTTCAACAATTACGGCACCAAAGAAACCGTATTGGCCTCGCGAATGGCGGGATTTAAAAAACCGCTTTACGAGTACTTGGGGTTGAACTTGATTTCATATTCGTTGTACGATCGGTATTTGGATATTTTGGAAGTTACCGTACAGAATCCGATTTCTTCCTACGGGCGAAAAATGTTTGTCTTTAAAATGGTCGACACCTTAAAAATTCAAGATCGAACGGTTTACCGGATTTATTTTCAACCTAAAAAATTAAAATCCAATAAATTACGCGGTTTATTGTATATCGACGCTGAAAGTTTTGCGATTGCTAAAGCCTTTTTTCGGGTGTATGGAATGGTTAATATCAATGCCACGTATACCTTCAATTGGCTACCAAAACAAAATATCTGGTTTCCCGAAAAACGAAAGTTGGTGGTGGTTAAAGGAAATAATTCGGAGGACTTAAAATTGTTTGGCGGTACGATTATGTTCAATTCTAGCATTGAAGGATTGGAACAAAATGCCTCCGATCGGATGTATTTGAAATTGGAATCCAAACCGTTTGACGTAAAAATCAATCAAAATGTGGTGACGCGTCAACCTGCGATTCGAATTGATGTCCCCGAATCCAGCATGAACAAACCCGATGGCTACTGGCGAACCATGCAGCGGGACACCATTGACCGACGAAAAATGCCTACCTATATCAATATTGACAGTTTGGCTACTGCCGAAAAAATTGAGCATAAAATTTTTCTTGGGCGGAAAATTTTTAACGGATATTTGCCTTTAGGAAAATTTGATATGGACCTTCGCAGTGTTTTAAAATACAACAATTATGAAGGGTTCCGACTTGGTTTTGGAGGAACAACCAATACCCGTTTTTCTGAAAAATATAAAATTGGAGCTTATGTCGCTTATGGATTAAAAGACGATGCCTTCAAATACCACATCGCCCCTTCGCTGTTATTGGATGCCGAAACCAACAGTTGGGCCTCAATATCCTACACCGATGATGTGGCTGAAATCGGTCAAATTCAATTTGCCACCGAAAGTCGTCGTTTTCGTATTTACGACCCGCGTCCCATCAACATTTCTACCTTTTACAACCACAAAACCGCGTCAGCCTATTGGGAAAGTAAATACATCCCAAAAACCGATCTTTACGCCGGAATCAGCCGCAGTGCAATCGCTCCCCGCTTTGATTACCAGTACCAACAAGGCGATCAATTACTGAGCGAATACACCTTAACGACCTTGCAAATGGCGGTTCAATGGAATCCTTTTAGTTCGTATATGCAAACTTCGACCGGGCGTCTGGAAATCAACAAAAGGTATCCCAAATTTACACTTCAATTAACCCAAGCGTTCGATCAATTGTTGGGTGCTGACTTTCAGTTTTCGAAGATTGATTTTCGTATTAATCATGAAATCAAGTATTTATCAGGGCAAGAAACTGGATTTATTATGCAAAGTGGTTTGGTGTTTGGCGAAGCGCCACTTACCCATTTGTACAGTATTGCCCCCAACAACCTCAACCGAGATGCGTTGTTAAAACGAATTACTATTGCGGGGAAAAACAGTTTTGAAACCATGTTTTTCAATGAATTTTTCTCCAGTCGATACATTAGTTTTCAAGCCCGTCACACCTTCAACAAAGTAAAAATTGCTTATCGCATCAAACCGGAAATCTCGGTAGTCACCCGGATGGCTTTTGGTACGATGGAGAATCGGGAACGCCATTTAGGTTTTACTTACAAAACATTGGAGGAGGGCTATTTTGAGAGTGGTGTTGAAGTCAACCAACTCTTCAAAGGTTTTGGAATTACCTTTTTTACCCGTTATGGCCCGTATGGTTTACCTAAATTTGAAGACAACCTTTCGTTGAAAGTGAGTTACAACCTCGATTTAGGGTTTTAAAATTAAAACCGAAGGCACGGTGCTTAACCACAAAGACTGCGCATCGACGAGCTGTTTCCAACTTTCCAAACTCACCATCATCAAATCTTGTTTAGCCATTAGTCCCGCTTTCATTTCGTCTTCACGTATTACGGTAACTTTGTCGGGACCGTAGGACTGTTGCAGCGCAGCGATTGCTTTTTCTAAAACAAAATTGGACTTCACATGATTGTTGACATCCAAAAAGGTAACTGTGGCTTGGCTGTTATAAATCAATTTTTGAGCATAATCCAAGAGAAAAACGTCTTCGGGAGTTACAATGGGAACAAATACATCATCGACGTTTGAAAGGTCTTTATCCACCAAAATTCCTAACGGCTTTTTACTTTTGGAAATGATAAAACGCGTTCGATCATCAAAGGGTGAATTTTCAAACAACCCTTCTTTACCCGTAAACTTATCCAGCAAGCGATCGGGATTGATGATTCGGGTAGTAAATCCGAGTACTTTCCCTAATAAAGAGCCTTCAAAAATCGATTTTCCAAGTCCGATTAATACCAAATCAAAATTTCCTTCATTGGCAATTTCGGCGATATCCGTTTCGATGTCAACCGTCGATTTGAGTACGGGTGTAACCTCCTGATTCAGTGCTTTGGATTCGGCTAAAATAGGCGCGAAAGTCTCTTGCTCGTATTCTTCAAGGTTATAGGAGTGAATTTCATCACTCAACGATAAATGGAGTGCTGTGACTTGTGAATGGTCATTTTGCTTTTTGACAAAACTGTGCGCTAGACGAAGTAGGGATTTCCCTTTTTCATTATTCCCAAAAGAAATAAGGATTTTGAATTTCCCTTCCGAAACAATTTCTTGAGGTAGAATAGCCGCTTTTCGTTTAAAAATAAAATTGATGATATCGATTGCCGGTCCCGTCATAAAAGTAGTTACCAATGCCATAATCACCATCATGGTAAAGATTTCGGGCGACAAAACATCCAAGTCAAAACCGATGTTAAGCACTACTAATTCCATTAAACCGCGCGTGTTCATTAGGGCTCCAATGGTGAAGCTATCCCTCCAATTTTGTCCGACAAATCGAGCCGCCAAAGCCGATCCGACGAACTTACCGGCTACGGCCACCAAGATGATATAGCCTGTTATTTTCAACAATTCCGGATCGCTAATGAGTCCGATCTGCGTTCGTAATCCCGTAAAAACAAAGAAGAGCGGTAGTAATAAAATCAACGCAACATCCTCCACTTTTTCAATAAAAATATTTCGAAATTTGGTACTATCGGGCATAATAGCTCCCGTCATAAACGCTCCAAAAAGGGCATGAATTCCGATTACTTCAGTCAAATACGATGAAATGATTAGGGTGAGTAGAAAAATAGCCACAATCGGCTTGCTTAATTCATTGCGGTTGGCATACAAATCGCCAACTTTTTTCAAAAAGGGTTTTACCACAAAAAGCATCATCAACACATAGAGCGTGGCACATCCAATCACGTACAACGAACTCATAAATGTTCCCGCTTTGACAATTGCAATTACCGCCGCTAGCAAACACCAGGCCGTAATATCATCGGCGGCTGCACAAGTAATCACAATGGTTCCGAGGCGGGTTTTATGAATACCGCGTTCTTGTACGATACGGGCTAAAACCGGAAAAGCGGTAATGCTCATGGCAATTCCCATAAACAAACTGAACGCCAAAAACTCCACACCGGCTGGCGCAAATCGGTGGTAAATGAAATACGAAAGTCCGATTCCCAGCGCAAACGGAAATACAATACTGGCATGGCTAATCACTACCGCGTCGTTGGCCTTATTTTTCAACACTTTCAAATCGAGTTCCATCCCGATGACAAACATGAAAAGGATCAAGCCAATTTGACTCAAAAACTGAAGATTTCCCAGAGATTTTACAGGAAAAAGCATCGCTGAATATTCAGGTAAATACATCCCCACCACGGAGGGACCGAGAAAAATTCCTGCGATGATTTCACCAATCACCGTAGGCTGTCCAATTTTTCGGAAAATCCAACCAAAAAAACGAGCTACAATAACGATGGTGATGATTTGCAATAATAAAATCGCCAAAGGGTGTTTTAGATTGTGAATAATCGCATCTAAAAACTGATTGAAAAAAGTGTCTTTAGAAGCATTTGAAATGATTCTTCGGCCAATTTCCAACTGTTTCCCTTGGGTAATAATCCAAAACATAAGGGCGGTAAATCCCCCTGTTACACCTAAATAAAACAATGAATTTTTGAGATTTTTCATAAGGGTAAACTTGTTTTGTCGCTTGGAGAACAAAAGTATGTTAATTTCTTGAAGTTTGTTATTAGTAAAGAATAAGATTCTATTTCAAAAAACAAAAAAAGTGATCCCTTATTTGAAGGAAAAGATTCCATCCTTCTCCGTTTGTTTTCAACGGTTTTCACTACCTTTGCACACCTTTTTTGCGCCTATGAAAAAATTACTCGGCATTGGATTTTGGGAAATTATTGCTCGCATCATCCTGAGAAACCGTTTGGGATTTATTTTTGGGATTGTCTTACTGACGGTCGGATTGGCTATGCAATGGAAATACATTCGATTTTCCAATACCGAGGCCAACCTGATTCCGGCAACTGACCAAGTCAATTTGGATTACAACCAATTTCTAAAGGTTTTTGGCGAAGAAGGGAATGTGATTGTCATCGGTTCAAAAGACCCAAAATTATTCACCTCCAAGGCCTTCAAAGCTTACACGACTTTGATGGGAAATTTGGCGAAAGACCCTGAAATCGGTCTTGTGCTTTCATTGGAAAATCTAAAAGTCCTTCAAAAAAATGATTCGTTGGCCCAATTTGAGTTGGCGCCCTTTGTGAATAAAGCCCAGCTGCAAAACGAAGCGTACTTGAAACAAGCGCGTGCCGAATTGACGCAGCGTTTGCCTTTTTATGAAGGACTATTGTACAGTAAAGATAAAAGTACATTGCGATCGGTCGTGTACATGAAAAAAGAATTAGTCAACACCAAAGCGCGTAAAGATTACATTCTCGGACGTTTTTCGGATAAAATTAAACAGTTTGAACAAACCACAGGAATCGATCTTCGGGTATCGGGAATGCCTTACATTCGCTCGTACAATTCCAAAACCATCACCGATGAAATTGGACTGTTCATAGGAGCGGCTTTATTGATTACCTCATTGATTTTCTTCTTCTTTTTCCGATCGTTTCGGGCGACGTTAATCTCTATGATCATTGTGATTATCGGCGTAATGTGGTCGTTTTGCATCATGGGCGCGATGGGGTACGAAATCACCGTTCTCACAGCCTTGGTTCCTACTTTAATGATTGTGATTGGGATTCCAAATTGTATTTTCTTTATCAACAAATACCACCAAGAGTACTACAAACACGCCAATAAAGCCAAGGCATTGCAACGGGTAATTACCAAAACGGGGACCGCCACCTTGATGACTAATATTACAACCGCTGTAGGTTTTGCTACGTTTATTGTTACCAACAATGTTCTCTTACAAGAGTTTGGTGTGCTTACAACGATCAACATTATTGCGGTATATGTGTTGAGTTTGTTGTTGATTCCTATCTTCTTTAGTTACATCCCTGCCCCTATTCCAAGGCATTTAGGGCACTTGGAACGCGAATACCTCACGGGTTTTTTTGTGTGGATTGTCAATACCGTCAAATATAACCGACTGAGTGTTTACATGGTTTCGATTATCCTTTTGATTTTTGGTATTATCGGGATTTATGAAATCAAAATTTCGGGAAGTATCATCGAAGACATGCCCAAGAAAACAGCCTTTTTTGAGGATATTCGTTTTTTTGAAAAAGAATTTGATGGCGTGATGCCGCTGGAGATTATGATTGATACCAAAAGGAAAAATGGCGCACTGCGTTCGACCAATCTCCGTCGTCTGGAAGAGTTGGAAAAAACACTCTCCGACATTCCTGATTTGTCCAAACCGCTTTCAATTATCAGTGTGGCCAAGTATGCTAAGCAAACCTATTACAACGGAAATCCCGACTATTTTCAATTGCCAACCGCACAAGAAGAGCCTTTCATAGCAACCTATATCAAAAATACAGCCAAAGGGAAAAATGAAAATCTCTTTAAAAGTTACTTGAGTGACGACAAATCGATTGCGCGCATTACGACGTTTATCAAGGACGAAACGGGTGAAAAAATGCCGGGAATCGAACAGCAGATTCGTCAAAAAACCGACAAACTCTTCCCCAAAGAACGTTACAATGTAGTAATTACAGGACGTGCTTCGGTGTTTCAAAAAGGAACCAACTACTTGTTGGACAACCTTCTCTCGTCCTTGCTTTTTGCCTTTTTCCTCACTGGAGGATTAGTAGCTATCATGTTCCGTTCGATCAAAATGGTGTTGGTAGCCATTATCCCGAATCTTCTTCCTTTGTTAATGACAGCTGGGTTGATGGGCTTTTTGGGCATACCTTTGAAACCTTCCACTTTATTGGTGTTTGGAATAGCCTTTGGGATGTCGGTCGATGACACTTTACGCTTTTTGGCACAATACCGATTGGAACTGTCACGTAACGATTGGAAAATTAAAAAATCAGTATTTGCAACTTTTGATGATGCTGGAATCAGTATGTTTTATACTTCCATTGTCTTGTTTTTTGGGTTTTCGGTTTTCATGCTCTCAGGCTTTGGGGGTACTGTAGCCCTCGGTGGATTAGTCGCTATTACCCTTTGTTTCGGTATGTTATCCAATTTGGTACTGCTACCCTCTTTGGTATTATCATTGAACAAGACCTTGGCCAATGAACAAGAGTTTATTGAACCGACGATTGATATTTTGGAACATACCGATGAAGAATTGGATGCCCTCGAAGAAAAAAAGAATTAAAGTATATTTGTCCTACTCGAAAATCAAGAAATAATCATGAAATATTCAAAGATTAAGGCCTTATTAGAAAGTGAAAAAGGCGGCATGGAAGTAGCCACTCGTGGTTGGGTGAGAACCTTTCGCAACAAACAATTCATTGCATTGAACGACGGTTCGACAATACACAATATTCAATGTGTGGTTGATTTTGAAAATACTCCTGAAGCCACTTTAAAACGCATTACTACCTCTGCCGCTTTGGACATCCACGGGACGTTGGTAGAAAGCCAAGGTTCGGGACAGAAATACGAAATCCAAGTCACTAAATTGGAAGTTTTAGGCGATTCGGATGCGGAGAAATATCCGATTCAACCCAAGAAAC
Organism: Flavobacteriaceae bacterium; assembly: GCA_947463515.1. Classification (GTDB taxonomy): domain Bacteria; phylum Bacteroidota; class Bacteroidia; order Flavobacteriales; family Flavobacteriaceae; genus Flavobacterium. Next base: position 41,699 of record CANHRI010000009.1, on the reverse strand, counting down.
ACTCCCTTGAATTTTTACGTGAAAATGCCCACTTACGCGTGCGCACCAACACCTTTAGTGCAGTAATGCGTGTACGTTCGGTGTTGGCGTATGCCGTACATAAATATTTCAATGAAAAAGGATTTTTCTACTTCAACGCTCCCATTATTACAGGAAGTGATGCTGAAGGTGCCGGTGAAATGTTCCGTGTATCGGCTTTACCCTTTGATGGCACACCGCGAACTGAGGATGGAAAAGTGAACTTCAAAGAAGATTTCTTTGGCAGAGAAACCAACCTCACGGTTTCGGGACAATTGGAAGCCGAAACCTATGCGATGGCCTTGGGTCAGGTGTATACTTTTGGACCCACATTCCGCGCGGAAAATTCAAACACCTCACGTCACTTGGCGGAATTCTGGATGATCGAACCCGAAGTCGCTTTCAATGACTTGAACGACAACATGGATTTGGCCGAAGATTTCATTCGTTATGTGATTAAATATACGATGGAAAACTGCGCGGATGACTTGAAATTCTTGGAGCAACGTTTGATCGATGAAGAGAAAAATAAACCCCAAGCCGAACGCAGTGAAATGGCTTTGTTGGAGAAATTGAACTTTGTGTTGGAAAATAATTTCATTCGAATCTCCTACACCGAAGCGATAGACATTTTGAAAAATTCAAAACCAAACAAAAACAAGAAGTTTCAATATATCATTGAAGAATGGGGAGCCGATTTGCAAAGTGAACACGAGCGTTATTTGGTAGAAAAACACTTCAAATCACCGGTAATTTTGTTTGATTATCCCGCCAAAATAAAAGCGTTCTACATGCGTTTGAATGAAGACGGACAAACGGTGCGTGCCATGGACATTTTATTCCCAGGTATCGGAGAAATCGTAGGTGGATCACAACGAGAGGAGCGTTTGGATGTATTGGTAGAAAAAATGAACGCATTGGGCATTCCCGAAGAAGAATTATGGTGGTATTTGGACACCCGACGTTTCGGAACCGCCATTCACTCGGGCTTTGGCTTAGGATTTGAGCGTTTGGTCTTGTTTGTGTCGGGAATGACAAACATCCGTGACGTAATTCCATTCCCAAGAACACCACAAAATGCAGAATTCTAAGTCGTAAGCCAGAAATTTATTGGCCACTAAGACATAAAGACACCAACAAAAATTCAGAAAAATGTATAACGCCTTGAAAATGAATATTAGCCATGGAAGATTTAGAAAAAATCGCAAAAGATGTAGTTCACTGTGCCTATCAAATCCATAAACAATTAGGTCCAGGACTATTAGAAAAAGTATATGAAATATGTCTTGAATTTGAGTTGAAAAACTGTGGATATGATGTAAAAAGACAAACAAAAGTTTCTATCAATTACAATGGAATTGAATTTAGGGAAAGCTTACGCTTAGATCTATTAGTTAATGATTCAATTATAATTGAAGTTAAAGCGGTTGAAATTGCAAACCCAGTTTGGGATGCGCAAATCATCAGTCATTTGAAATTAACCAATAAAAAAATTGGTTTTTTGATTAATTTTAATGTGCCGATTATCAAACAAGGAATTAAGCGATTTGTAAATTAAAATACCTTATTGTCTTCGTGACTTTGTGGCAAAAACTAAATTAGATGTTAAAACAAAACCTTCAATTTAAACTCTCACAAAAACTGTCCCCGCAACAGATTCAGTTGATGAAACTGATTCAGTTGCCGACCCAAGCTTTTGAACAACGTTTAAAAGAAGAGTTAGTGGAAAATCCTGCTTTAGAAGGCAGCACGGAGCAGGAGGAATTGTATGAAAAAGAGGAGTTTGATTCGCAAGACGATTACGATGAATACGACGGAAATGAATCGATTGAAGCCGACGATATAAATATTGATGAATACCTCAGCGATGATGAAATTCCCGACTATAAATTGGCTGCCAATAACTACAGTGACGACGATGACGATCGCGAATCTCCCTTGGCTGCTGCGGTTAGTTTTCATCAAGATTTACTCAATCAATTGCAAACCTTTATTTTGAATGATACCGAAATGGAGGTTGCCGAGTTTGTTGTAGGGTCGATTGATGACGATGGGTACCTTCGCAGAAGTATCCAAGACATGGTCGACGATATGGCTTTTACGCAAGGAATTTATACCGATGAAAAAACAGTAGTGTGGATTCTTAAATCCATCATTCACGAGTTGGAACCTTCAGGTGTGGGGGCGCGTGACTTACAAGAATGTTTGTTGTTGCAGTTGAAACATAAAACCCCTACAGAGTCCATTGCTTTGGCCACGCGTATCATCGACGAACAATTTGACGCATTCACCAAAAAACATTACGAAAAGTTACTCACAAAATACAGCATCAGTCAGGACCAATTAAAAAAAGCCATTTCCGAAATCGAGAAATTAAATCCCAAACCGGGAGGGAGCTTTTCAGGCAGCCGAGTTACTGAAAATATTGTGCCCGACTTTATGATTCGCGTGGTCGATGGCGAACTCGAATTGACCTTAAACGGTAGAAATGCACCTACGCTTCATGTTTCCCGCGACTATCAAGAAATGTTGCAAACGTATAAGGATTCTCGGGATAAATCAGCGGCACAAAAAGACGCCGTGCAGTTTATCAAACAAAAATTGGATTCGGCCAAATGGTTTATCGATGCCATAAAACAGCGGCAAGAGACCTTATTTGTCACGATGAATGCGATCATGCATTTTCAATACGATTACTTTTTGGAAGGCGATGAATTGAAAATCAAACCCATGATTTTGAAAGACATTGCTGATATGGTGGGATTGGATATTTCTACCGTTTCGCGTGTTGCCAACAGCAAATATGTGGAAACCCCTTACGGAACCAAATTGATCAAAGAATTCTTTTCAGAGGCCATGAAAAACGACCAAGGAGAAGATGTTTCTACTTTGGAAATCAAAAAAATTCTGAAAACAGTCATCGAAGAAGAGGACAAAAGCAAGCCCTTACCCGACGATCAATTGGCTGAAATTTTAAAAGAAAAAGGCTACCCTATCGCCCGTCGTACCATTGCCAAATACCGGGAACAATTGGACATCCCTGTGGCGCGTATGCGAAAGAAAATTTAGGGATACCTGCCTAATTATAAACAACTTGTGAAAAAAATTCTTCCCTTTTTTTCCTACCTCTTCCACCCCATTTTCATTCCGCTATTGGGATGCCTAGTTTACATTGCCTTTAGCGAACGATTTTATTCCCAAGAACAATACTTTTTATTATTGTTTCAGGTGATCATTATTACCTTTTTCTTGCCGTTATCCTTCTTTTATCTATTGCGAACTTTTGGAAAAGTAGATTCCATAATGATGTCGGAGGTACAGCAACGAAAAATCCCTTTGGTAATGCAAATGGTTTTGACCTATATTTTGATTCATAAAAGCATTACGATAGAGCGCTTCCCCGAACTTTACTTTTTCTTTCTGGGCGGTTTTGTAAGTACGTTTATTGTCTTTATGTTGTTGTACATCCGATTCAAGGCAAGTATTCACATGATCGCGATTAGTGCGCTGACTTTTTTTGTGATCGGACTCAGTGTCCATTTTCAAATCAATGTAATGTATACTATAGCGAGTCTATTTTTACTCACGGGATTGATTGCATCCTCACGACTTTACATGAAAGCGCATACCACTTTGGAGTTGATAGTCGGGTATGCCTGTGGTATTATCCCGCAAGTAGCGCTTTGGTATGTGTGGTTATAGGATGTAAAATTGAAGTCCGATATTCAAATTCCGCAGATTCATAGGCGCACCATTGACTTCCGCATTTTTATACAAGGCATTTAAGCCATAGTAAATGTATAAATTCCAAGTATTCCACCCTGCAGTTAAGTAACAGCCGTATAAAAGTTTATTCAAATCTGCATTATTGCGGAAGGTAACCGATTGCACGTCGTTTTGAAAACGGTAGGTATCGGCTAGGAGGTAACTCACTTTAAAGCCTGTATATATGCGCCAAAACTTGTGACTACTCAACGTTGAAGCACGCCAACGAAACTCTAAAGGTACTTCAATAAAATGCTGCGTAAGGCGATTGCGTTGAAAAAAAGTATCTCCAGAAATAAGTTCATAGGTATAGGCGGAGCCATTGGGGGTTGAATTCGGATATTGGTATAAATTGTGATTATACACCGCCAAACTATACCCTAACCCCAACGCTAAAGCATACGTTCGCGCTTTATTAATAGGCATATCCCTTAAAAATCCAATTCCGATTCCTGGTGAGAATTTTTTTTGGGAAAGTCCGTCCAAATTTCCAGCAGTATTGTAGGTAAAGGTAAAATAGAACTGATCCTCGCGATACAACGAATCCACCACCTTGATTTCAGGTTCAAGCGGCTGCTCCTCTTGCGCTTCTAGCGAAAAGGGTGTCAGGAATCCGAAAATCCCCCAACATAAATACGTCCAAAACTTTTTCAAGGCGTTGCCATTTGCATTTACAAAATTACATAAAAAATCAGCAAGCCCACGATGGATTGTGTGTAATTAAACGATGTGAAATAACTTTATATTAATGTAAATTGAAATGCATACAATTAAAAACCCAATCTACTTAGACTAAATTTACAGATTGAATCTCTTCCACTCAACAACCCAAGGGCAGCGCTACGCACTGTGGCCCTTTTTGTATCCAAAAAACCCTTCAAAAGCATCGGGATTACTCACGTGATCCCCATTGTGGATTCCGGCACAACCCAAGGGCAGCGCTACGCACTGTGGCCCTTTTTGTATCCAAAAAACCCTTCAAAAGCAGAGCTTTTGGGGTTTTTTGGATACAAAAAGGGCAGGCCACCGGCCTGCCCATGTCTTGCAGAGAGGAAGGGATTCGAACCCTCGATGCAGTTACCCACATACAAACTTTCCAGGCTTGCTCCTTCAACCACTCGGACACCTCTCTAATTTGGATTGCAAATTTGATGTATTTTTCGCAATAATCAAAATGTTTTACGAAATCATTTCGCCCCGTAAAGAGGTTTCAAATATGGTCTTAAATACCTTGGGAGCTACCTGTTGTCCTAGTAAATACATGAGTTTAGTAACGGCTGCCTCGGTGGTTATATCTTTTCCTGAAATGACTCCAATTTGCTTCAACTGCGTACTTGTTTCATACTGTCCCATGTTTACACTTCCCCCCGAACATTGCGTCACATTCACAATCGGGAGTCCTTGTTGAATTGCTTTCTGTAAAATGGAAATAAACCACGCCTCCGTAGGAGCATTCCCCGATCCATAGGTCTCTAGAATCAACCCATGCAAGTTGGGTATACCCACTACAGCCTCTAAAACAGCAGCGGTAATACCCGGAAACATTTTTAAAACCACCACGTGAGCATCCATCATTTTATGAACGGTCAATCCTTTTTTGGAGGGTGGTAACAACGCAGCAGTATTCACATTCAAATGCACTCCCGACTCCGCTAAAGCTGGATAATTGGGCGATGTAAAGGCATTAAAATGTTCAGCATTGATTTTGGTCGTGCGATTCCCACGGTATAACTTATATTCAAAATACAAACAAACCTCCTGAATTACGGGTTTCCCCTTTTGCTGTAAAGAAGCAATTTGTATGGCGGTGATTAAATTTTCCTTTGCATCGGTACGCAAATCGCCAATCGGTAACTGCGACCCTGTAAATACCACTGGCTTGGCTAAATTCTCGAGCATAAAACTCAAGGCCGAAGCTGAATACGACATGGTATCGGAGCCGTGTAAAACGACAAATCCATCGTAAGCGTCGTAATGGGATTCAATAAGCGTAGCAATTTCTTCCCACCGTTGGGGATTCATATTGGAGGAATCTATCGGATGGGAAAAAGAAACTGTATCGATATGGCAATCCAACTGCTTGATTTCGGGAATTTTTTGCAGCAACTTGGCAAAATTGAAGGCTTTGAGGGCACCGGTTTTGAAATCTTTCATCATTCCAATGGTGCCGCCCGTGTAGACCAATAGTATATTAGGCTTGACTTGCATGACGGTATTTCAATTGATTGATTACCGGATTGGCATACATCGCCAAAAATCCCTCACGCATAACTTCATTGTTGCCATCAATACGCATTTCCAAACGCCGTTCAAAAAGCGATTTCTCCGCTTCGGTATACTCGGTGGCATAGGTGTCGGTATGGTGCAATAAATCGTAAGCAATATAATTTGTTGGCCACAGCTTATACGATTGTAAAATAGAATCGTCGATCACTTGCGCCAAGGCTTGAATTTGTTTGTTGGTATTGTCGTTTTCCGCTTGAATCTGATCCAATTCGGTGTCTAAAATTTTTCCCACATGCAAATGAATACGCTTCTTTTGACCAATGATGCCACTCAATAACGTGATAAAATCTTCATTTTTTTCTTTGATATAAATTTCTTCACGCGCTTCCGCCATCAATTGCGGCATCTTCAATGCATCGGTAGGATCGTATTCGTACGAAATGGAAACGGGAACAATCTTTATCTTTTTAAAATAATCCAAGATGTTTTTCTCATCCGACCCCATCGCCAACATCTTCAATACGCCACTGTGGGTAGCATCATTGCCATCTTTGGTACGACCTTCGCGTTGGGCTATCCACACCGAACGATTTTCGCGGAGTAATAATTGTGCAATGTATTCAGACATCAGTTTGGAACTTTCCAACAACTCTCTCGGGGGTAATCCGCGTTGTACCACAAAATTTCGATTTAACTTGGACAAGGTTTTTAAAAAATCTTTCTTGACCAAATTATCCCCAATGGCAGATGCCGTCATCACCAACCCGTGATCAAAAAGGCACACGTTTAAAATAGAGGTGTCTAAAATAATATCCCGGTGATTGGAAATAAACAAGTACGAAGTATTGGGTTCCAAGGTTTCAAACCCAGAAGTTGATAACCCGTCAGAGCTTTTTTCCAACACTTTTTGAACCGCTTGATAGGCAAAATTGATTTGGAAATCACGAATGGAATGGGTGCGCATCAATTGGGCTTTCCAAACCTCTTCATCCACTTGCGGATAGGCAAAATTCATCAACGCTTTCATCATCGGATGGTTGGCCACCGCCTGAAGCGCCGCATTGACTTCCGCATCGTAAAACGGACGAATGGCATCGAACTTTTGCATGGGTTTTTGTTTGATTAGGATAACAAAAGAACAAAAAAATAATGACTTTTCGGTCAACTTGGTGTTATATTCCGAACACGTTTTGTGCGTTTTTGGTCGTTATTTCAGCGATTTCTGTTAGGGTAACGCCATAAATCTCGGCTAATTTTTGAGCAACCAACACCGCATAACTACTCTCATTCCGTTTGCCACGATAAGGCACAGGAGCCAAATACGGCGCATCGGTTTCCAAAACAATATGTTCAATATCAATTTGATTCAAAAACTGATCTATCTTACCATTTTTAAACGTCACCACACCACCAATGCCCAACTTCATGCCCAACCCAATCGCGCGTTGTGCTTGTTCAAAATCACCTGTGAAGCAATGGAAAATACCAAATAATTCAGGGGAACGTTCGCTTTCTAACACCGCAAACACTTCCTCAAAAGCCTCGCGACAATGAATGTTTATGGGCAATTTCAGCGCTTTCGCCCATCGAATTTGCTGCCGAAAAGCCTCCTGTTGAATCGCCAACGTCGTTTTATCCCAATACAAGTCAATACCGATTTCCCCCACCGCACAATACTTTTGGGTTTCTAGCTGTTGCAACACCCACGCCAATTCCCGCTCATACGTTTCCGGTTTAACATAACACGGGTGCAAGCCCATCATCAAAAAAACATGGTCGGAGTATTGCGCCTGTAAATCCCACATTTTTTGGGTATACGAAGCATCGATAGAGGGCACAAACAAACGACGCACTCCCGACTCCAAGGCACGATGCATCATGGCGTCTCGGTCGTTTCCAAATTCTTCCGAATACAAATGGGTATGGGTATCAGTGAATAGCATGGCCAAAATTTTGCAGCAAAGGTACAAAGGAAAGCGAATCCTAGGCTAGTATTCCGAGATATTCCTACCTTTGACCTATGAGTCAAATTCCCGAAATTTTAAACCAACAAGGCTACAAATCCATTCCCTTTCGCGTCACCAAAACGCAACATTTAGTCCTCTATGCAAAAATCAATGGCGTTCGTGGACGGTTCATTTTAGATACCGGAGCAAGTAATAGCTGTCTGGGTTTTGAAGGCGTCGGAAAATTTCATGTACAAACCCAACACTCCTCAACCAAAGCCGCAGGGGCTGGAGCAACAGGGCTTCACACCGAACAATCAGTGCGCAACGTGCTGCAACTTGGCCGATGGAAAAACCGTCATTTTCCGCTCATTGTTTTGGATTTAACACATGTAAACACTGCCCTGCAACACTATAAGGTCAAACCCGTTGATGGCATTATTGGTGCCGATGTATTACTGGAAGGTCAAGCCCTCATCGATTACAACCTGAAGCAATTGTTCTTACGTTAAGCCTTTTTGCGTAAAGTCATAAACGAGATAATGGTACTCACCAACATCAAAAGGCCTCCCAACACAAAAGGCGCCCCCGCAAATTGAAACGGGGCTTGGTCGTGGGTAAAAAAGTAAAATAACGACGTCATTAACGGTGGCCCTACGATAGCCGAAGCACTCATCAAACTCGATAGGGTGCCTTGAATTTCGCCTTGTTCATTGGCAGGTACTTTTCCCGAAATGACCGACTGCATCGCCGGACCTGCGATTCCTCCCAAACAGTAGGGAATCAAAAAAACAAATAGCATCCAGCCTTCCGTGGCAAAAGCAAACAAAAACATCCCAATCGTATACAACGCGTTGCCTACATAAATACTTTTCTCATTGCCGAGCTTAGGGTTAATCCAGCGAATCAAACCGCCTTGCACCAAACCCACTAGAAGTCCGATAACCCCCAACGAAATTCCAATCATCCGCTCTTGCCACCCAAACTTATACATGGTAAAAAAGCTCCAATTGCTGTGCACCGCATGGGAAGCGACATACAACAAGAAGATGGAAACCACCAACGGAATCAACACGGGATACTTGCGTAAATTTAGAAAAGCACCAATCGGATTCGCGCGTTTCAAACTAAAATTACGTCGGTTTTCTGGCGCCAACGACTCGGGCAAAATAAAGAAGCCGTATAAAAAGTTCAGCAAACACAACACCGCTGCCGCATAAAACGGAACCCGCGCACCATACTGGCCTAACAAGCCTCCTAAAACTGGACCAATAATAAAGCCCAATCCAAAAGCCGCTCCAATCATTCCAAAATTTTTCGCGCGATTCTCAGGCGTACTCACATCGGCAATATAGGCCGAGGCTGTTGTAATACTCGCGCCCGTCAAACCCGCTATGATGCGCCCAATAAACAACCACGTAATCGTAGGTGCAAAAGCCAACAACAGGTAATCCATCGAAAACGCCAAAAGCGAGAGCAAAATAATCGGGCGTCGTCCAAATTTGTCGCTCAAATTCCCCACCAAGGGTGCGCACACAAACTGGGTAATGGCATAGGCAAACGTGAGCCAACCCCCAATTTTGGAAGCTTCACTCACATCGCCTTGAATCAATTCTTGAATGAGTTTTGGGATCACCGGAATAATTATTCCCCACCCCGTAATATCGATGAGCATCGTGATAAAAATAAATCCGATGGCGGCTGACTTGTTTTTTTGCATCTTTCTGTTTGTTTGGGCGTGTCCCCGCAATTTACTTTTTTTTCCTATTTCAATCCACGGGGCGGGGTCGCACTATCCGCAGTATCTGCCTCCCTTTCGTACGACAGGATACTTGCTCCTATCGCTCACGCAGCTGCAAAGAAAAGAAATTCTCTGCGATAAATTGCCGTTGCCTCGAAGTTGCTTTCCCCAAAGAATCAACACCAAAAAAAATCCCAAACCTTTTGAGTTTGGAATTTTTACATATAGAGGCGCCTCATCCGAGGACGGTAGAAACCCTATAGCTCTAAAGCCTTCTTAGGGTTATTATTCATCAAAATCTCTACTGGATTTTCTAAAGCTTCTTTAACGGCCACCAAGAATCCAACCGACTCACGTCCGTCGATGATGCGGTGGTCGTAGGATAAGGCTACGTACATTACGGGTGCAATCACGATTTGACCGTTACGCACGATAGGACGATCCACTACATTGTGCATGCCTAAAATACCCGATTGCGGTGGATTGATAATCGGGGTACTCAACATACTTCCGAATACCCCACCATTGGAAATGGTGAACGTTCCTCCCGTCATTTCATCAACAGTGATTTGTCCGTCACGGGCACGAATCGCCAAACGTTTGATTTCAGCTTCTACCCCACGGAAGGATAAAGTTTCGGCGTTACGAACCACTGGAACCATCAAGCCTTTGGGTCCGGAAACGGCCACAGAGATGTCACAGAAATCAAAAGAAACTTTCTCTTGTCCGTCGATCATCGAGTTCACATCAGGATATAATTGCAACGCACGGGTTACCGCTTTCGTAAAGAACGACATAAAGCCTAATCCTAAACCGTGTTTGTTTTTGAATTCATCTTTATATTGATCACGCAACGCATAGATATTGGTCATATCCACCTCGTTGAACGTCGTCAACATAGCGGTTTCGTTTTTCGCAGACACTAAACGTTCGGCTACTTTACGACGCAACATCGATAATTTAGTACGTTCTGAACCGCGGTTACCCCCCGTTGGTGTTCCCATAGAAGGTACCGCATTGATGGCATCTTCTTTGGTGATGCGTCCGCCTTTGCCGGTACCCACGATATCGGAAGGTTGCATGTTTTTCTCTTCTAAAATTTTACGCGCCGCTGGCGATGGCGTTTGTGCGGCATACGTCGCAGCTGGTGCGGGAGCGGGAGCCGATGCTGGAGCGGCTTTCGGAGCTTCTGCAACTGGTTTTGCTTCCTCTTTAGCAGGAGCTGCTGCTGGAGCGCCACTCGCAGGTTTTGCTGCAGCGGTATCAATAAGGCAAACCACAGCACCAACGGCAACTGCATCACCTTCCGATGCTTTTAATGTGATAATTCCACTGGCTTCTGCCGGTAATTCCAAAGTGGCTTTGTCCGAATCTACCTCAGCAATCGCTTGATCTTTCTCAACATAATCACCGTCTTGGACTAACCATGTAGCGATTTCCACTTCTTTAATCGATTCGCCCGGAGAAGGCACTTTCATTTCTAAAATCATAATCCTTTAGTTTAAAAGTTTTGTCTTGTATGTGTTGTTCTTTAAGGGAACGTTATTCATTGCAGGTTGCCCTAGCCCCGACTGAAGCAAGTATCCTTGCCATCCTGTAAGGTGGGAAGATACTGCGGAAAGCGGGACCTACCTCTCGGCAGGCAGGAATAGCTCCTAAAAAATTAGGAACGGAATAAATTTTTATCAAATACCATGCGGATCGCATCGGCGTGACGACGACGGTCACGGGTATGACTACCGGCTGCTGGTGCGGCATAAGCTTTCAACGAAGCCAAGCGCCAAGGTACTAAATCAAAATTCATTAACATATAGCCGTAAGCTCCCATGTTTTTTGGTTCTTCCTGTGCCCAAACGTAATCATCGGCATTCGGATAAGAAGCGATAATTTCTTTCAATTGGTCAACAGGCAACGGGAACAACTGTTCGATACGTACCAATGCCACATCATTACGACCCAAGTTTTCGCGTTCGGCCAAGATGTCGTAATAGAACTTACCGGTACAGAATACTACGGTTTTTACTTTTTTCTTATCCACGGTGTAATCGTCGATGGTTTCTTGGAAATGTCCATTGGCCAATTCATCTACGGTGGAAACACACAACGGGTGACGCAACAAACTCTTGGGGGAGAATACCACCAACGGTTTGCGGAATTTCGTTTTCATTTGACGACGCAACAAGTGGAAAAAGTTGGCCGGCGTGGTACAATCGGCAACATACATATTGTGGCGTGCACATAATTGTAAGTAGCGCTCCATACGCGCCGACGAGTGTTCGGCCCCTTGTCCTTCATAGCCGTGTGGCAACAAGAGTACGATACCGTTTTGGTTGTTCCATTTGTCTTCCCCACAAGAAATGTATTGGTCAATCATGATTTGGGCCCCGTTGGAGAAATCGCCGAACTGAGCTTCCCAAATCGTTAAGGCATTTGGATTGGCTAAAGCATACCCGTAGTCAAAACCTAAAACGCCATATTCTGAAAGGAAGGAATTGAAAATATGGAATTCCCCCTTTTTCCCTTTCAGCGTATCTAATAAAACAACTTCTTCTTCGCTGTCTTCTACTTTCACGACCGCATGACGGTGTGAGAACGTTCCGCGCTCTACATCCTGACCCGAAATGCGAATATCATAACCTTCGATTAATAAGGTTCCGTACGCCAAAGTTTCGGCCGTTCCCCAATCCAAGGCATTATTATCGTACATCGTTTTACGATCGGAAACAATTTTTTGGATTTTGCTGATGAACTTTTTATCAGAAGGCAAGGTAGCAACCGTTTGGATGATTTGATCCAATTTCTTGCGGTCAAATTTGGTGTCTACGCGCTTCAACATTTCATCATCGGATACTTGCACGAAGCCCTTCCATTCGTCTTGCATAAACGGAGTGATGATGGTTTTATCTTTTTTGCGCGAAGCTTGGAGATTTTCATCCAACTTTGCTTTGTAGTCATTTTCAATTTTAGTCAAATACGCCGCATCGACAATCCCTTGGGTAATCAATTTCTCGGCATAAATGTCACGTGGATTTTTGTGACGGGCGATGATTTTATACAATACGGGTTGTGTAAATCGCGGTTCATCTCCTTCGTTGTGTCCGTATTTACGGTACCCCAACAAATCGATGAACACGTCACGCTTGAACTGCATACGAAAATCGAGTGCAAACAACATCGCGTGTACCACGGCTTCGGTATCATCGGCGTTCACATGTAATACGGGTGACAAAGTAACTTTAGCCACATCGGTACAATAGGTTGACGAACGTGCGTCGAGGTAATTCGTAGTGAATCCCACCTGATTGTTGATCACAATGTGAATCGTTCCCCCCGTTTTATACCCTTCGAGTTGCGACATTTGAATGATTTCGTAGACAATGCCTTGACCAGCTACAGCGGCATCTCCGTGCACGGCGATGGGTAATACTTTGGAGAAATCGTCAGCATAATATTTATCTTGTTTGGCACGGGTAATTCCCTCAATCACTGCTCCTACGGTTTCAAGGTGCGACGGATTGGGTGCCAAATTGATATTGATTTTTTTACCCGATTTGGTTTTGCGCTCAGCGGTCAAGCCCAAATGGTATTTTACGTCGCCATCGAAATATTCTTTATCGTAATCTTTTCCGTCAAATTCAGAGAAAATGTCTTGAGTAGGTTTCCCAAAAATATTGGCCAACACGTTCAAACGACCGCGGTGGGCCATCCCCATCACAAACTGCTCCACACCTTTTTCGGCGGCCGCATCAATCACAGCATCCAAACCAGGAATTAAACTTTCTCCTCCTTCGAGGGAGAAGCGTTTTTGACCCACATATTTGGTGTGTAAAAAGTTTTCAAAAGCCACCGCTTCATTCAATTTACCCAAGATGTACTTTTTCTCATCGGCATTGAAATTGGGCAAATTATCGTTGATGTTGAGACGGTCTTGAATCCACTGAATCACTTCAGGTGTACGCATGTACATGTACTCAATGCCGATATGTTGACAGTACACATTTTTTAAATGCGCCAAAATCGCTTTTAAAGTGGTGGGTTGGTGACCCAAAGCGCGGGCTGCATCAAAAACGGTATCTAAATCTGACGTGGATAAACCAAAATTCTCGATGTCTAGATTGGGACTATACACGCGGCGTTCCCGCACCGGATTGGTCTCGGTAAACAAGTGGCCGCGGGTACGATAGGCATCGATAAGTTTTAAAACATTAAACTCTTTTTGCAACTTCTCAGAGGTTGCTGCAGTTCCAGCATCACTGTTGGCATAAACGACCAATTGTTCTCCCGCATTATCCGTATCGCTGTAATGCTCCAAGGCAAAGTCAAAACCTTGAAAAAAAGCGCGCCAACTGGGCTCTACGCTATCGGGACTAACGAGGTATTGTTCGTATAAATCTGCAAAAAATTGCGTGTGTGCTGCATTTAAAAAGGAAAACCGATCCATGCTATAGTTGAGTATGTAGACTTGTTGTGTGAAAAATTAGGGCAAAAGTATGACATTTATAATAATCTTTCAATGTTTTTACTACATTTATGTCGCTAAGTAAATATATACCAAAACATGCGAAATAAAGTTGCTAAATTTTTAACAAAACCTTTACAAATACTGCTGTTTTTAACGCTAACCTTTACAGGTTTTGCACAAGATAAAACGCCCCCTAAATTCTGGGATAAGGTGCAGTTTGGTGGTGGATTTGGATTGGCGATTGGAAGTGGATTTTCGAGTTTTTCGGTGGCTCCGACAGCGCTGTATAACTTTAACAATTATTTAGCAACGGGCGTCGGACTTCAGTATAGTAATTTGAGGGAAAGAAATAACTTTTCTTCACAAATGTATGGCGTCACTTGGATTGGCTTGGTCAACCCCATAGAAGAGGTGCAAGTTTCTTTAGAATTGGAACAATTACGAGTGAATTTAAAGTCCGATTTCAACAACCTATCCGATAACTTCTGGAATACGGGTTTGTTCTTGGGGGCTGGGTACCGTGTGGATGGAGTGACCATCGGATTTCGTTACAATGTGTTATTTCGTGCCGATCAAGGCGTGTATGGAGATGCATTTATGCCCTTTGTGCGGGCGTTTTTTTAGTAATGCGCCCGAAACCACACTTTCATCCATTCTCGACGTAACACCAAATACGCAATTTGTTCGGCCAATGCTACCGTATCGGCACCGTCTAATTGTTTGACATTGTCTTCGGGAACGTCAATAATATATAACAAATTGAGGAGTTCAGCATATTTGTGTTGAAGGAGTCGATAGATCTTTTCGTGCAATTGGATTTTCAGCTCCTTAGGCGACGTTGAAGGATGAAAATCGACGGGCTCATTGGCCAAATTAAAATCCTTGTTGATTTGCTCTAGCAACTTTCCATACAGTTGAATGGATTCCGCTTCATGCAGCAATTGATCGGTAGTGGCAGGAGCTTGAAAGGTCATGATTTACACTTTTCGATTCATCAATTTTTCACCAAAAGCTTGCAACATGGCTTTCTTGTCCTCGTGGATATCCATTTGAGCCAGCGTTTCAAAAGATTTGAAAGTGAAGTTTTTAATGGCATCTTGCGTGGCCGCAGCAGCACCTGTGCTCACAAACAATTCTTTCACCGAATGAATTTTATCTGTGTTATCCGCGGGTTGAATCGAAAAAAGATGCGCCAGTTGCTCGCGTTCGCTGGGCGAAGCAAACTCCAGCGCTTTTATATAGAGGTATGTTTTCTTATTTTCAATAATATCTCCTCCTACTTGTTTTCCGAAGGTGGCGGGATCCCCAAAAGCATCCAAATAATCGTCTTGCAATTGAAACGCGATGCCTAAATTTCGTCCGAAATCATAAATCAAATTGGCATTTTCGGCAGAGGTTCCTGCCACGATGGCTCCCATTTTGAGGGCAGCGCCAACCAATACCGCGGTTTTATATTCGATCATTTTCAAATATTCATCCAACGTCACATCATCGCGGGTTTCAAAATCAACGTCGTATTGCTGCCCTTCACAAACTTCAATGGCTGTTTTGCTGAATAATTTGGCCAACTCACGGAAAATCTCGGGTTCGTAGGCCTCAAAATGCTGATAAGCAAGAATCAACATCGCATCACCGGACAAAATCCCAGTATTGACATTCCATTTTTCATGCACGGTTTCATTGCCACGTCGCAATGGAGCATCGTCCATAATATCATCGTGTACCAATGAAAAATTATGAAAAACCTCAACCGCAGTAGCTGCTGCCAACGCTTTTTTACAATCGCCATCAAACACATCCGTAGCCATCAAGGTAAGTACGGGGCGCATGCGTTTTCCGCCTAAAGATAAAATGTATTGAATAGGTTCGTATAAATTGCGAGGTTCTTTGATCACGGCAAGCGATTCAAAATAGTCGGCTATCAATTGTTGGTAAGAAGCGAGCGGCTGCATAGAATGTTAAATTACTCCCGACAAAGCTAATGAATTTCAATGCGATTCCTCATATAAAGCAACAATTTCAAGCGTGTTAAATTAGCGTTAAGAACAAGGAAACTATTCCAGTACTAAAAGTTTCCTCTTTACATTTGTACCGAATTTTAAATCGCCTACCCATGAAAAAGCATGTGGTTATTGTGGGCGGTGGATTTGCGGGAATGAACGTTGCCCGCCAGTTAGCCAACCATCCGCACCTTGACATTACCCTCGTTGATAAAAACAATTACAATTTTTTTCCACCCCTTTTGTACCAAGTGGCTACAGGATTTCTAGAGATATCCTCTATCAGTTATCCCTTCCGAAAAATGTTTGCTAGTACACGGAACTTGAAATTTTGGATGGGCGAATTGCAATCCATTGCTTGGGAGAAAAATACCATCAACTTGAACAACGGAAGCCTATCGTATGATTACCTAGTTTTGGCCACAGGAACTACAACCAATTTTTTTGGAATGGAAAATGTGCAACGCCATGCCATTCCGATGAAAACCCTGGAAGAAGCCTTAAATATGCGCAATTTGATGTTGCAACGGGTAGAAAAAGCGGCCAACAGTCGCGACCCGCAAGAACAACACGAATTGATGACGATTGTAGTCACCGGCGGGGGTCCGACAGGTGTGGAATTGTCAGGAATGTTTGCTGAAATGAGCAAAACCATCATCGCACAAGAGTATCCCGAATTGGGGCATTTAACCCCTTCCAAAATTTACCTTATCGACGGCGGTTCGGAATTACTTTCACCGATGAGTGCCCACGCCCAAAAAGCCACCTTACAAGCCATCCAAGAATTAGGGGTTGAAGTGCGCTTAAACAGCCATGTAGTGGATTATGATGGGGAAACGGTAACCTTGCGCGATGGCAGTAAAATTCGGGCGCGAAACCTGATTTGGGCCGCGGGAGTCACTGCCCGTCGTTTTGAAGGGTTGGATGAAAAGAGTTACGGTCGAGGCAATCGCTTGCGCGTGAATGCCTATCATATTGTGGAGGGCACAACCAATGTCTATGCATTGGGCGATACCGCTTTTATGGAAACCGATCCTGATTTTCCCAACGGGCATCCTCAAGTGGCTCAAGTCGCTATGCAACAAGGGAGCAATTTTGCAAAAAATATCGTGCGCGAACTCAAAAACCAACCTCCAATTCCTTTTCATTACAACGACAAAGGCTCGATGGCCATCATTGGACGCAATAAGGCGGTGGTCGACTTGGTTCGTCCCAACTGGCATTTCAGCGGATTCTTGGCTTGGCTCACCTGGTTGTTGGTGCATTTGATGTCGCTATCCATGCCGCGTAACAAAGTAAACACGCTGTACCATTGGGCATTGGCGTATTTCAGTCGCAATTCCTCTTTGCGTATGATCATTCGCCCAGATCGAACAAAAACACCCTAAGGGAATGTTAATTTTCAGTTAAGAACAAGGAAACTATTTTAGTATTAAAAGTTTCCTATTTACTTTTGACCCGTAAAAAAAATTACCTACTATGCATCCGAATACGAATTGGACCCTTGACCCTGAAGCTTCTGCCATTGTGTTGAAACCTTCTCGCCGTGTGCGTCGTTACATCAACAGCACTTTGCAATCGGGAACAGGTTCTATTGTTTTGAACGCTAATGAAATAACTGATGCGCAACTCGAATTTGATTTAGACCTTACCGCTACGTCCTCCTTGGGAACCTTAGCCACACATACACCACCACGTATCAGTTTTAAATCCTTATCGTTTCAAAAAATTAATCCCAACATCAATTTTATTAAAGGCATTCTCACCCTAAACAACGTAAGTCGTATCGTGGAATTGGAATTAGTGCTTACCGATTTAACGCAGGAAAACGATGGGGAGAAAGCGTCCTTTGAAATTTATGGCATCTTGAATAAACGCGAATTTGGGTGGAACAACTACGGACCTATCCTTATCGATGGTTATCCGTTGGGACAAAATTTAACCTTAAGGGCCCATATTGAATTTAAACACTATGCTGTCGCTTAATCGAATATTATGAAAGAGAAAATCATCAAAAAAGCAACCGAAATGTTTTTGAAGTTGGGCTTCAAAAGCGTAACGATGGATGACATTGCCTGTGAAATGTGTATTTCGAAAAAAACGATTTACAAGTATTTCAGCAACAAAGAGAAATTGATCGAGGAAGGTACCGAAGTAGTGCATCAAAAAATTCATACGCTAATGGATGAAGTGGTCGCTCAAAACCACAATGCCATCGCTGAAAACTTTGAAATTCGAAAGATGTTTAAAGAAATGTTTCAATCGTTTGATCATTCACCCGCTTATCAATTGAAAAAACATTACCCTGAAATCTATGAAAAGATGATGGCCAATGAAATTCAAGATTGCAGTCAACTTTTTACCCATAACATTGAAAAAGGAATCGCCGAAGGATTATATCGCCCTGAAGTTGACATTGCAGCAGCTGTACAATTTTATTACACACTAATTTTTTCCATCAATGAAAATACCTTGTACGAAAAGGACGCTTCTGAATTGGAAGCCAAAGCCCTTGAATACCACACCCGAGCCATTGCAACACCCGCTGGTTTGGAAGAATTAGAACGACAATTAACCCTACATACTTAATCATCAATCCAATGAAAATCAAAATCTTTGCAGTCTTACTGCTGCTCCCTGTGCTGCTGAAGGCACAAGAACAGCCTCAAGCGTATGCCTTTACGCTTAAGGAGGCGATAGATCACGCCATTCAATACAACTATTCGGCCATCAATGCCAATCGCGATGTAGAAGCGGCAAAAAAGAAAAAATGGGAAACCACTACCATAGGATTACCTCAAATCAATGGTAATGTAAGTTACCAAGATAACTTTCGCCTCCAACAATCGTTGATTCCTGCTGAATTTTTTGGAGGACAACCCGGCGAATTTATTCCGGTGGCCTTTGGTACAAAACACAATATGAATGCAGTGGTGACTTTATCACAATTGATTTTTGACGGTTCCTACCTAGTAGGATTACAATCGGCGAAAACCTATTTGAAAATATCCGAAAATGCCAAAGTCAAAACCAATCGCGAATTGCGGGAAATCGTCACGACAACCTACGGAAATGTGCTTTTGGCCGATGAAAGTATTTTTATTTTTAATCGCAACAAAGCGGCTTTAGAAAAAACCCTTTCAGACACCCGTGAAATCTACAAAAACGGCTTTGCCGAAGAAGAAAGTGTCGAACAACTACAAATTACTTTGGCCTCAGTAAACAGTGCTTTAGAAAATGTAAAGCGGCAGAAACGAATTGCATTGGACATGTTGAAACTTGTTTTGGGTATCAACCTCGAAGACCAATTGACGCTGAAAGACAAACTTGAATTTTTGACCCAAACCAATATGGATTTGGCCATTTTGAAAGAACAATTTGAAGTCAAAAACAATATCGATTTTCAAATTGGACAAAACACCTTGACCAGTGCGGAATTGTTGTTAAAACTCGAAAAAAGTAAAGCCTTACCCTCTTTGGGAGCGCAAGTCAACTTTGGTGCTAATACCTTTGGCAACCGCTTTACCATGTTCAACAGCGACCAATTATGGTTTAATTATTCCAATGTAGGATTGGGATTAACCGTGCCTATTTTTAGTAGCTTGGGACGAAGTGCTCGCACGCAACAAGCTAAGATTGCTTTAGAACAATCGAAAACCCGTTTGACCGAGTTGGAGCAAACCTTAAAACTTCAATTTGAAAAAGCCAAAAGCGATTATGAATTCTCTTTGGAGCAATTGGGCACTTCCAAAAACAGCATGAATTTGGCAGAGCGGATTGAATCCAAAAATCAAATCAAATTCAAAGAAGGATTGACCTCAAGTTTTGATTTGACCGATGCTCAGCGTCAATTGTACAGCGCACAACAGTCCTATTTACAAGCAATGGTTGATGTCATCACCAAACGCGCGGCCTTAGAAAAATTACTCAGTAAAAACTAAATAAACTTTCCTTACATGAAAAAATATATCACCCTCGTCCTGACCACAGCCCTTTTGATTTCTTGTGGCCAAAAAGAAGCATCATCCGCTTCGATTGACGCCTTAATTGAAGGCAAAAAAGTAACCGAATTACAAGCAAAAAAATCGCAACTACAAGCGGATATCAACAAAATCGATGCCGCCTTGAGCGCCTTGAATGTCAAAGTGGACGAAGCATTGGTAGGCATTGCCACGGTAAAAGACACTCTTTTTACCCATTATCTTGAAGTGCAAGGAAATGTAGACACCAAAGAAAACATTCTTATTCAACCTGAATTCAGCGGTACCTTAATCGCCTTGAATGTCAAAGCTGGTCAGCAAGTGAGTAAAGGACAAATCTTGGGTCGCGTTGACGATGCTGGATTAAGTCAGCAATTGGCGAGTTTAGAAAACCAATACGCTTTGGCCAAAACCAATTTCGACCGTCAAAAAAACCTTTGGGACAAGAAAATTGGTTCTGAAATGCAATACTTACAAGCGCAAACCAACATGGTAACGGCACAAAAAGGAGTTGCGCAGTTGAAAGCACAATTGGCCAAAACAATCATTCGTGCCCCTTTCACGGGAACTATTGATGAAGTATATGTTGAAAAAGGACAAGTGGTGGGTCCAGGCTCCCCACAAGGATTGATGCGTATTGTCAATGTAAGCAATATGTATGTGTCGACTACAGTTCCTGAAACGTATGTAGGCAAATTAAAAGTGGGGACTGAAGTAGATGTATTGCTCACCTCCATTGGGAAAATGTACAAAGGAAAAGTACGTCAAGTGGGTAAATTTATCAACCCCAGCAACCGTAGTTTTGGCATTGAGGTAAGTGTCCCCAACCCCCAAGGATTATTGCGTCCGAATCAGGTAGCCAAATTGCGCATCATTGATTATACCAACAAAAATGCGGTGGTTGTTCCTTCCAACGTGATTCAAAAAGATGCCGAAGGAAACAGCTATGTCTATACGGTGATCGATCGGGATGGAAAAACGGGTAAAGCCAAGAAGACCCTAGTGAAAACAGGACAATCTTCTGATAATTTGACCGAAATTCTGGAGGGCGTTAGCGCTGATGATGTGATTGTCACCGATGGAGTAAACACGATTTCAGAAGGAATGAAGTTGAATTTTTAGTGGAAACCGTGTAAAAGTGTACAAGTGTATTCTTGTTTAAAATCAAAAAAGTATAAAAGCCAATTAATTCTAATAAAAGCCATAAAAAATGAAAGAATTTAATTTTGAACGATTAATAGCTTGGCAAAAAGCCCGGGTATTAAGTAAAGAAATTTACCATTGACACATGATTTTCCAAAAGAGGAACTTTATGCAATCACCTCACAAATTCGGGGAAGTGCCGTTTCAATTGCTTGTAATCTAGCCGAAGGAAGTTCGCGATTACATCCAAAAGATGCTGCTCGGTTTTATGAAATAGCATATAGTTCAGCCATTGAACTTTTGAATTTAATAATTATATCCAAAGATTTTTGTTGGATAACGGAAGAAAGTTACACTGATATTCGAGGTAAAATCAGAGAACTTTCATTAATGATTAATCATTTACATTCCGCTAAATTCAAAAGTTCATAAACTAAACATTTACACTTTTAAACTAATAAACAATTAACATAAACTCATAACAGTAAACATGAGCAAACATAACAAAGAATTTAGCATATCCAGTTGGGCGGTAGACAATCGCGTAACGGTTTACATTCTCACCTTTATCATCGTGGTGGCTGGAATCTACTCGTACATCACCATGCCGCGGGAAGATTTTCCAGAAATCATTGAAAACAAGATTTACATTTCTTCGGTTTTCCCCGGGAATTCGGCCGAAGATGTGGAAAAATTGGTCATCAAACCCTTGGAAAAAGAGTTTAAAAACATCAGTGGAGTAAACAAAATCACCTCGAGCTCTTTTCAAGATTACGGAATGATTATTGTCGAATTTGACGATAAGATTGGCATTGAATTGGCCAAACAAAAAATCAAAGACAAAGTAGACAATGCCAAAGCCGATACCGATTGGCCCAACCTAGACAACGGAAGTAAAGTGGAACCGAATGTTTTTGAATTGAACATTTCAGAAGAAGTGCCAATTTTAAACATCAACCTGAAAGGAGATTATACCGCACAACAATTGAAAAAGTTTGGGGAAAAACTTCAAGATGACATCGAAGAAGTCCCCGAAGTTAAAAAGGTAGAGATTTTAGGGGTTGACGATAAAGAAGTGGAGATTGCTGTAGACATTTTCAAAATGACAGCAGCCCAAGTGAGCTTTGACGATATTCAAAGTACGGTCCGCAATGAAAACATGACACTTTCGGGAGGAAACTTAATTTCGCAAGGATCGCGCAACAACATTCGCATCATCGGAGAAATGAAAGATCCCGCCGAACTGAATGATATTATTGTAAAATCATTTGGCGGTTCGGTCTACCTGAAAGACATTGCTACCATTCGTTTTAAAGAAAAAGAGCGCACCACCTATGCCCGCGAAAAAGGGAAAGAAGTCGTGATGCTGAACGTGAAAAAACGCTCGGGCGAGAATATGATTTCGGCCATTGAACAAGCCCGTGAAAAAGTATCGGAAGCGCAAGCCAATTATTTGCCCAAAAATTTAACCATTGAGTTAACCAGCGACCAATCGTCTCGCGTTGAACACCAAGTAGATGAATTGTCCAACCACATCATTTTTGGAATCATCTTGGTGATGTTGGTATTGATGTTTACCATGGGCTTACGCAACTCGCTTTTCGTTGGGGCTGCCATTCCGCTTTCCATGTTTATTGCCTTTGCCTTGTTGGCCTCTATGGGAAAAACCTTAAATACGATGGTACTTTTCGGTTTGGTTATGGGACTCGGAATGCTCGTTGATGACGGAATCGTAGTAGTAGATAACGTATTTGCCAATATGAAAAAAGGAATGTCGCGCATTCAAGCGTCCAAATTGGGTATTGGCGAAATTGCTTGGCCGGTAATCTCTTCGACAGCGACCACCCTGATGGCGTTTTTGCCTTTTGCCTTGTGGCCGGGCACGATGGGCAAATTTATGATTTACTTCCCGCTAACGCTATCGGTAACTTTGGGCGCCTCGTTGTTTGTCGCGATGGTAGTCAATGCAGCAATGACAGGAGGTTCGATGGATATTGAAGACCGAAATATCAAGCGAAAAGGATTGAAACGCAACTCCATCTTTATCGGATTGGGTGCTGTAATTTTCATTATTGCAGGCTATACCACAGGAAGTGTTTTCTTGAAATCAATGGGACACATTGCCGTTTTGGTTTTGGGGATGATGTGGGCATACCATTTGAAAATTTACCAATGGACACAAGATTTCCAGCACAGCTTCTTTCCTAGAATGGAAGAAAAATACAAGGTGTTTTTGGCAAAAATTCTCACCGGAAAACGCGCTTGGTATGCCTTTTTTGGAATCATTGGTATGTTGGTACTGTCGTTTGTGTTGTTGGGAATCTTCCCACGGAAAGTATTGTTCTTCCCCGATAATATTCCAAATCAAGTCATTACGTATATTGAATATCCACAAGGAACTGATATTGAAAAAACCAATAAAGCAACCCTTTTTGTAGAAAAACAAATCATCGGCATTCTCAGCAAATACGTGGACACCCAAGAAAATAAAAACTTCTTGGCCGAATCCATTGTATCGCAAGTGGGTGTTGGTGCTGGAAATCCAAATGTAGATGCAGGTTCAGCGAATGAAACCCCCTACAAAGGAAAAGTAACCGTCAACTTTAGGGAGTTTAAATTTCGTCGGGGCATTAATACTGCCGATTTATTGGAGGAAATTCGTCGCTCGGTGAAAGGAATTCCTGGGGCAACGGTTACGGTTGAAAAAGATTCCAACGGACCTCCAGCAGGATACCCAATCAGTTTGGAACTTCGAGGAGAAGATTATGAAGCCATGCTTGCCGAAGCGCAAAAAATTATTGCCTACCTCAATGCTAAAAATATTGAAGGGATTGAAAAACTTCAAGTTGACATCAACAAAGACAGTCCCGAACTTGAAGTGAACGTCGATCGTGCCAACGCAGGAAGTTTGGGTATTTCAACCGGTCAACTCGGATTTACCTTACGTCGTTCGGTGTATGGGCAAGAAATTTCAACGTACAAAGAGGGCGACGATGACTACAATATTGTCATGCGGATGCAAGAAGACCAACGAAAAAATGAAAATATTTTATTCAATCAATCGTTGACCTTCCGCAATCCAAACAACGGTCAAATCATGCAGGTGCCCATTTCGGCGGTTTCAGACACCAAGAAAACAAATACTTTCAACATGATTAAGCGCAAAAATCACAAGCGCGTCATGACCATTTATTCTAATGTGTTGACAGGATACAATGCCGATGCCATTACCAAAGACATTGCTCAACAATTGGAAGGCTATCCCTTTCCAAAAGACATTAATTATGGTTTCTCGGGGGTGCAAGAGGAACAAGGCAAAAACCAAGCGTTTTTGAATATTGCCTTCTTGTTGGCCATTGCGGGAATCACGTTGATTATCGTATTACAGTTCAACTCCATCTCCAAAACAATGGTCATCTTGTTCACCGTATTGCTCAGTTTTAGCGGTGTATTCTATGGCTATGTAATTGCCAACATGGATTTCGTTATTCTGATGACCATGATGGGAATCATTTCGCTGGCAGGGATTGTAGTGAAAAATGGTATCGTACTTATGGACTTCTTTGTGTTGTTGATGGATCGAAAAGTGGAGGAAAAAGGAGTGGAAAGTCACGACGATTTAACCTTAGACGAAATCAAGGAAGTCATTGTTGAATCGGGCAAATCACGTCTGCGTCCCGTGTTGTTAACGGCGCTAACCGCTGTATTGGGGTTAATCCCGCTCGCGATTGGATTGAATTTCAATTTCTTTACGTTGATTACGGAGTTGAATCCGCATATATTTATTGGAGGTGATAACGTTATTTTCTGGGGTCCTTTGGCGTGGACCATCATCTTCGGACTCACCTATGCGACGATTCTTACCTTAGTAATTGTACCCGTGATGTTCTTCTTAGTAAAACGCATCAAATACCGTTTGCGTGATCGAAGAAAAGCACGCTTGGAAGCGGAAGCATAAAAAAAGGGACGTTCAAATTGAACGTCCCTTTTTTTTGAATCAATATCCTTTATTAATTTTTGTCGGCAACCGCCTCACGACTCCAAACTTTCACTTCAGCAATAGCGCCTTGTGTATAATCTACTTCCGATAAATTGCGCTCATTCCAGAAGAACCATTTTCCGGTTTTTTCACCATTGGTATATTCTGCAATTGCAATTTTATTTCCCGTTTGATCGTAAGAAATCCATTTTCCTTCTAATTTACCGTCTTTGAAGAAGCCTTCTTGTTGTACTTTTCCATCTTCATAGTAATAGGTAGCTTTTACCATACCATTCACTTCCTCCAACACCGGTTGCTTTTGCTGCGCAGTAGCCAATCCACCGATTAACACAGCTGCCATTACGATATACTTTTTCATTTTCTAGTAGGTTTTTCAAATTATTGATACACAAATGTATCGAACTATTTTACACAAACCAAACATTCGCTTAACAATTTGGTAACATTAGGGAAAAATTTAACATTGGATAAGAGGCAAAAAAACGCCCGTACTAGTATTTACGGGCGTTTCAGAAGTTTATTTGTAAAACAGACTACAAAGGCAATTTATCTAAAATAGCGGTTAATTTTGGATCAGATGGGCGATTTGCGTCGGCATTGACCACATTTCCTTGGGGATCGATGAGTAAAAATCGGGGAATTGACGTTACCCCAAAATGCTTCATAAAATCGGACTCCCAATTTTTATCGGCAAATAATTGCGTGCCTCCCAATTCCTTTTCGGCCACAAACTTTTTCCATTTTTCAAAATCCTTATCCACATCAACAGATATACTCACAAAGGCAATTTTTTTTCCATGATATTTGGCTTCGGTTTGCTTCAACGCTGGAATTTCCGCACGACAAGGACCGCACCACGTAGCCCAAATGTCGATATATACATATTGTCCTTTGAAATCCTCCAACTTCACTTTTTTTCCTGTCACATCAACATATTCAAAGTTAGGCGCTTTGGTTCCATTCATTTTGGACTTGGCTTTCGACTCTTTAAAATATGTCTTCATTTGCATTAACTCTTGCACCGCCATCAACTTTACATTGGACACAAATTTGGGATCAAACGTGCCCACTTCCAATTTTTGATAGACGGCATTTTTTTGTTGCTCACAAAATTGATTGACGGCTTCATCGGTTTCCAATTTCATAAATTCAGCTTCCATGGTAGCATCTTGACGGGTCTTGTCGGCCAAGAAATTATTTTCAGGAGCACCTTTCCCGCTAAATTTTAAAGTAGCATCAAACGCTTTTGCATCCAACTGAGCGGTTAAATCAAACCCATTTTTCAAAAACAAACGAGCGTATTCGGCACCATCAAATAAAAAGTACATCCCTTCTGCTACGCCAAAACGCGCTTCAAAGAATCCTTTGTCATTCACATTGATTTGCTGCACATCTTTACCCATATTGTTCTTGATGTACACCACATCACCGATACGATTGGTAATTTCAATCTTCAACGCCACTTGGTCTTGCGCCCAAACCAAAGCGCTAAACAAAAAGGCCATTAAGCCTAACATTTTTTTCATACTAAAAATTATTTATCGTCATTTATAACAACCAAAGGTAACGAAAAAAGTGTGAAAACGCCGAATTTAACATCGGTTCACTTTAGGGTAAACCCTGACGCGCTAAAGTTGTAATTTCCCATGCAGTTGTCGTGGCTTTTCGTTACTTTTGCAACCGAATTTTGAATGCAAAACAACGATTACAATCAAATAGCAGGAAACATGTATAGAACACATACTTGTGGCGCCTTGAATGCAGCGCACGTAGGACAAGAAGTTACTTTGGCAGGATGGGTACAAAAAACCCGCGACAAAGGATTTTTGATTTGGGCCGATTTACGCGATCGCTACGGGATTACACAACTAATTTTTGATGAACAACGCACGGTTGGTCATGTGTTTCAACAAGCCAAATCGCTGGGACGCGAATATGTGATTCAAGTAAAAGGAACCGTGATTGAACGGGAATCCAAAAACCCAAACATGCCTACAGGCGATATCGAAATTTTGGTTACAGAACTTACAATTTTAAATGAAGCGCAACTGCCCCCATTTACCATTGAAGATGAAACCGATGGAGGTGAAGATTTACGCATGAAATACCGCTATTTAGATATTCGTCGTAATCCTGTTAAAAATGCGTTGTTGTTTCGCCATAAGGTTGCCATGGAAGTTCGAAACTATTTGTCAAGTTTGGATTTTTGTGAAATTGAGACACCTTATTTGATCAAATCAACTCCCGAAGGAGCGCGCGATTTTGTGGTCCCTAGTCGTATGAACGAAGGACAATTTTATGCCTTACCGCAATCGCCACAAACGTTCAAGCAATTGTTGATGGTGGGGGGTATGGATAAGTATTTTCAAATTGTAAAATGCTTCCGCGATGAGGATTTGCGTGCCGACCGTCAGCCTGAGTTTACGCAGATCGACTGTGAAATGGCCTTTGTGGAACAAGAAGATATTTTAAATGTATTTGAAGGATTGACCCGTCATTTGCTGAAAATATTAAAAGGAGTAGAGGTTGCTGAATTTCCGCGCATGACGTATGAATATACCATGAAAACTTATGGAAATGACAAGCCAGATATTCGTTTTGATATGAAATTTGGCGAACTCAATTCGGTAGCGCAACACAAAGATTTTGGGGTTTTCAATACAGCCGAATTGGTGGTAGGTATTGCCGTCCCCGGTTGTGCAGGCTATTCCCGAAAAGAAATTGATGCGCTGATTGATTGGGTAAAACGACCCCAAATTGGAGCTCAAGGAATGGTCTATGTCAAATATGAAACCGACGGCACATTAAAATCGTCTGTCGATAAATTTTATGATCAAACCGATTTGAAAAATTGGGCAGAAGCCACTAACGCCCAACCCGGTGATTTGATTTTGGTGTTGTCGGGTACAGCAAATAAAACCCGTTCGCAATTATCGGCTTTGCGAATGGAATTGGCCACACGCTTAGGGTTGCGTAAATCCGATGAATTTGCGCCGTTGTGGGTGGTTGATTTCCCGCTGTTGGAATGGGATGAAGAAAGTGGTCGTTATCATGCGATGCACCATCCCTTTACTTCCCCCAAGCCCGAAGACAAAGCCCTTTTACAAACCGACCCTGGAAAAGTGCGCGCCAATGCCTACGATATGGTGTTAAACGGAAATGAAATTGGTGGTGGATCGATTCGAATTCACGACAAGGCCTTACAAGCCGAAATGTTTTCGTTGTTAGGATTCACCAAAGAACAAGCAGAGGCTCAATTTGGTTTCTTGATGAATGCCTTCCAATTTGGTGCACCTCCACATGGTGGTTTAGCCTTTGGTTTGGACCGATTGGTGGCGATTTTAGGGGGACAAGAAACGATACGCGATTTCATTGCTTTCCCGAAAAATAATTCAGGAAGAGATGTGATGATTGATGCCCCTTCACCGATTGATGATGCGCAATTAAGTGAACTTCATATTCGACTCGCCTAATTTTTAGGAGATTCCCATTCAACATATCGCAAGTGTAGTTTTTTGGCAACACTTGCGGTAGTTTTTTGTCATTTTCACACAATTTAAAGCATTTCACAAATATATTCTTCAGTGTTAAAAATATTTTTTTGTAAAGTTTTTATTATTTTAACATTAAAAATTTGCGGTATCAAATTTTAAGTTTACCTTTAGCCGAATTAATTTATTACCCATTACAATGCAAACAGGAAAAGTGAAATTTTTCAATGAGTCTAAGGGATTTGGATTCATCGTAAATGACGAAACTGGGAAGGACATTTTTGTTCATGCTACCGGTTTAAAATCAGAAGGCTTAAAAGAAGGTGACCATGTGTCTTACGTTGAGGAAGATGGTCGCAAAGGAAAATTAGCCATTGACGTAGTAATTATTGAAAACTAAATATATAGATTTCAGATTACCGAATGAAAACACTCCCGAAACGGAGTGTTTTTTTTTGACTTGGGGGCTGTATTATTTAGAATAAATTTAAATAAACATTTTCGCTTGAATAATTCATAAAGGGGTCTTAACATCTTTGTGTTTTCAATATTGAGGCGTATATTTGTGGCTATTTTAAAAATATTAAAAAACGAGTCGTATGCAGTCTACACAAACTGACTTTTTACCGATATTAATACAGGTTGGTATCGCCGTATCTTTTGTGGCTTTGACGATTATTGGTTCCGACTTTTTAGGACCAAAAAGACATTCGCAAAACAAGGATAAAAACTTCGAATGTGGTATTGAATCGATTGGTAATGCCCGTATTCCGTTTTCAGTAAAATATTTCTTAGTAGCCATCCTATTTGTATTGTTTGACGTTGAAGTGATATTTCTTTATCCTTGGGCGGTAAACTTCAAAGAATTAGGCTACGATGGCATGATTAAAATGATTATTTTCATGTCCCTTTTATTAGTAGGTTTCTTTTATATCATTAAAAAGAAAGCCTTGGAATGGGAATAAAACTTCTTTGCTATGGAAAATAATACACCCAAAATGGTAGCTCCACCAGAAGGAGTCACAGGCGAAGGATTTTTCGCAACCAAATTAAGCGATGTAGTCGGTTTAGCACGTGCTAATTCACTTTGGCCGTTGCCTTTTGCCACTTCTTGTTGTGGTATTGAATTTATGGCTACCATGGCATCTCACTACGATTTAGCGCGTTTCGGATCGGAGCGTGTAAGTTTCTCTCCGCGACAAGCCGATATGTTGTTGGTGATGGGGACCATTTCCAAAAAAATGGCGCCGATTTTACGTCAAGTATATGAACAAATGAGCGAGCCTCGCTGGGTAATTGCCGTTGGGGCTTGTGCATCGTCTGGAGGCGTTTTTGATACTTATTCTGTATTACAAGGTATTGACAAAGTGATCCCAGTAGACGTTTATGTGCCTGGGTGTCCTCCACGCCCCGAACAAATTGTTCAAGGAGTAATGCAATTGCAGGACTTAGTGAAAAACGAATCGGTTCGTCGAAGAAACTCCCCAGAATACAAAGAATTATTAGCTTCCTACAACCTCTAATTATGGCTATAGAAACCGTTCATATACAGGAAAAAGTCACAAGTCAATTTGGCGATCACGTTCGCTGCTTCGAAATGCAACGTGACATTTTTTCGTTTGAAGTAAATGCTTCTGTTATACACGAGGTTATACGTTTTTTAAAAGAAGACGAAGAATTAAACTTCCATTTTCTTACTGATATAGCTGGAGTACATTACCCCGACAACGACGATGATCATCAGTTTGCAGTGGTTTATCAACTTCATAATTGGATTGAAAATACACGCATTCGTGTGCGAACGTATCTCAATCAAGACCCAGAAGTGGCTACGATTACCGATTTATTTTTGTGTGCCAATTGGATGGAACGAGAAGCGTATGACTTTTATGGCATACAATTCCAAGGCCACCCTCAATTGAAACGCATCTTAAATATGGATGAAATGGTGTCATTTCCGATGCGTAAAGAATTTCCAATGGAAGACAGTGGACGCACCGACAAAGACGACCGATTCTTTGGGAGAACTCCCGCTAATTGTTAATGTAATTCATACTCATACATGTCCGATTTACTCTTACCTCCGGAACATCGATATGCCAAGATAATTGAAAGTCGTCGCAACGAAGACGGAAGCGAACTTTCGATTCTCAATTTGGGGCCAACACACCCCGCCACGCATGGTATTTTCCAAAACATTCTTTTAATGGATGGGGAACGCATTTTGGATGCCGAACCTACTGTAGGTTACATCCATCGTGCTTTTGAGAAAATTGCCGAAAATCGCGCTTTTTATCAAATCAATGTATTGACCGACCGAATGAATTACTGTTCCTCCCCCATCAACAACATGGCGTGGTGGATGACGGTCGAAAAACTATTGAAAATTGACGTTCCAAAACGGGCGCAATACTTACGTGTAATTGTAATGGAATTGGCGCGTATTGCCGACCATATCATTTGTAATTCTATTCTCGGTGTGGATACAGGAGCTTACACAGGATTCCTTTATGTATTCCAATTCCGTGAAAAAATATATGAAATCTACGAAGAAATTTGTGGGGCACGTTTAACGACCAACATGGGCCGTATTGGCGGTTTTGAACGCGATTGGTCGGAAGAAGCGTTCCGCAAACTCAATGTCTTCTTGGAAGAATTTCCCGTAGCTTGGAAAGAATTTGAAAACTTATTCGAACGCAACCGAATCTTCATCGACCGTACGGTAAATGTAGGTCCGATCACCGCTGAACGCGCCATGGAATACGGATTTACGGGTCCGAATCTCCGCGCTGCAGGAATTGACTACGATGTGCGTAAAGCCGCACCGTATTCTTCGTATGACGATTTCGACTTTGAAATTCCAGTAGGACAATCGGGGGATACTTACGACCGTTTTTGTGTACGTAATGCTGAAGTTTGGGAAAGTTTGTCTATCATTCGCCAAGCCCTTGCCAAACTTCCTGAAGGACCCCATCACGCGGATGTGCCTGACTACTATCTTCCTCCCAAAGATGAAGTATACAACAACATGGAAAGCTTAATCTACCATTTCAAAATTGTTATGGGGGAAGTTCCAGTTCCCGTGGAAGAAATTTACCATGCAGTTGAAGGTGGTAATGGTGAATTAGGTTTTTATTTAATTGCTGACGGTAGTCGTACGCCTTATCGTTTGAAATTTAGAAGACCTTGTTATATTTATTATCAAGCTTACCCTGAAATGATTAAAGGAGCCATGCTCTCGGATGCTATTGTGATCTTATCCAGTTTAAATGTAATTGCAGGCGAATTAGACGCTTAATCTTATGGAAAAACACCATTACACCCAAGAAATAAATATTACGGATGCCTTGATGGCCCGTATTAATGAGTTGGTGAGCCATTATCCTGCTGACAAAAAGAAGTCGGCATTGCTCCCGGTTTTGCATGAAGTCCAAGACGCTCATGACAACTGGTTGAGCATTGAACTCCAAAACAAAGTAGCCGAAATTTTGGAATTAAAACCTATTGAGGTCTATGAAGTGGTGACGTTTTACACCATGTTTAACCAGAGACCCGTAGGAAAATATATGTTGGAATTTTGTCAAACTTCGCCCTGCTGCCAACGCGGTGTAGAAGATTTGATGGATTATACGTGTCAAAAACTCAATGTAGGAATTGCACAACCTACTACTGATGGACTTTTTGAAGTGCGTGGTGTAGAATGTTTAGGTGCCTGTGGGTATGCCCCGATGTTGCAATTGGGCGATTACTACCATGAGCATTTGACCAAAGAAAAAATTGATCAGCTTATTGACGACTGCAAAGCGGGTAATATAACTTTTTACGACAAATAGCATCATGGGAAGAAAGATATTACTGGACAAAATTAATGTCCCTGGAATTAAATCGTATGAAGTATATCGTCGTGAAGGCGGTTATGCTTCCGTCGAGAAAGCATTAAAAATGACTCCCGAAGACATCATTGAAGAAGTAAAAGCTTCAGGATTGCGCGGCCGCGGTGGAGCTGGGTTTCCCATGGGAATGAAATGGAGTTTTATTGATAAAAAATCAGGAAAACCAAGACACCTCGTTTGCAATGCCGACGAATCAGAGCCCGGCACCTTTAAAGACCGTTATTTGATGGAATACATTCCGCATTTATTGATTGAAGGAATGATTACTTCGAGTATCGCGTTAGAAGCCAACCTTTCTTACATATACATTCGCGGGGAATACATGTGGGTGTACAAAATACTTGAGCGCGCGATTCAAGAAGCCTACGCTGCAGGTTGGTTAGGTAAAAATATTCAAGGATCTGGATTCGATTTGGATTTATACGTTCATTGCGGTGCGGGAGCCTATATTTGTGGAGAAGAAACGGCTTTAATTGAGTCGCTAGAAGGAAAACGTGGAAACCCGCGTTTGAAACCACCGTTCCCAGCTATCAGTGGATTGTGGGCTAATCCGACAGTAGTAAACAATGTTGAATCTATCGCTGCGGTGCCTTGGATTATCAACAATTCTGGAGCCGATTATGCAGCGATAGGAATTGGACGTTCAACAGGAACGAAATTAATTTCTGCGTCAGGAAATATCAAAAAACCAGGGGTTTACGAAATTGAATTGGGTATTTCGGTAGAAGAATTTATTAATTCAGACGAATATTGTGGCGGTATGGAAACTGATCGACCTTTGAAAGCCTTAGTGCCTGGAGGTAGTTCTGTACCTATTTTACCCGCTCATTTAATTTATAAAACAGCCAACGGAGACGACCGCTTGATGACTTATGAAAGTTTATCAGACGGTGGCTTTGCGACGGGTTCTATGTTGGGTTCAGGCGGATTTATCGTCTATGACGACCGGGCATGTATCGTGCGCAACACGTGGAATTTTGCCCGTTTTTACCATCATGAAAGCTGTGGACAATGTACCCCTTGCCGTGAAGGAACGGGTTGGTTAGAAAAAGTATTGTGGCGTATCGAAAACGGGGAAGGCCGTGAAGAAGATATCGAGTTGTTATGGAGCATTCAATCGAAAATTGAAGGGAATACGATTTGTCCGTTGGGTGATGCGGCTTCTTGGCCCGTAGCAGCTGCTATTCGTCACTTTAGAGAGGAATTTGAATTCCATGTTCGTTTCCCAGAAAAAATTAAAAATCGAGACCATTTCACACACGAACCTTTCGAAAAAGTTCGTCACTTAGTGGCTCCACAAACTGTATAAATCAATAACTGCGTTAAGGCGTTTACTTGCGCACTAGATAACCTACAAAAAGATGAAAGTAACAATTGACGGACACGAAATCGAGGTTGAAGCTGGAACCACCATCTTACAAGCAGCACGAATGATTGGAGGCGATATAGTTCCTCCAGCGATGTGTTACTACTCCAAACTCAAAGGTTCTGGAGGAAAATGTCGTTGTTGTTTGGTTGAAGTAACCAAAGGTAGCGACGCCAATCCTACACCTATGCCAAAACTAGTAGCCTCTTGCGTTACTGGTTGTATGGACGGCATGGAAGTGAAAAGCAAATCGTCTGACCGCGTGACAGAAGCCCGTAAAGCAGTAACTGAATTTTTGTTGATTAATCACCCTTTGGACTGTCCCGTTTGTGACCAAGCTGGAGAATGTGATTTGCAAAATTTAAGTTTTGAACACGGCCATGCTAATACCCGATTCATTGAGGAAAAACGAACGTTTGAACCCGAAAATATCGGTGATAAAATTCAGTTACACATGAACCGTTGCATTCTTTGTCAACGTTGCGTACAAGTAGCTGAACAATTAACCGACTACCGCGTACATGGCGTATTGAATCGTGGAGATCATGCGCAAATTTCTACCATGGTTTCAGCCGCAATTGAAAATGAATTCTCAGGAAATATGATTGATGTATGTCCTGTTGGAGCGCTAACCGATAAAACGTTCCGATTCAAGTCGCGCGTTTGGTTTAACAAACCGTTCAATGCACACCGTGAATGTACCACACCAGGTTGTTGCGGAAATGTAACCGTATGGATGTTTGGAAATGAAATTCAACGGGTTACAGCACGTAAAGATGAATACCATGAAGTGGAAGATTTCATCTGTAACACCTGTCGTTATGATAAAAAAGAAGTTTCCGATTGGACGATTGAAGGCCCGCGTAAGTTTGAAAAAGACTCGGTAATCAATGTCAATAACTACAGTCGAAAACTAGAGAAAGTGATTATCAACACCGAACGCGGCATCTTAATGGGCCGTGATGAGGATCGTAAGAAAATCAGTATGGCGGACATTGACTATAACAAAAAAATTGACGGAACCGAAGTAAAACAATAATATGGATAGTGCATTAATTATTGAAAAAAGTATTTTCATCGTAGTCATCTTTGCCGTTACTATGCTTATGGCTATGTACTCTACTTGGGCCGAACGTAAAGTAGCTGCATTTCTTCAAGACCGCGTTGGACCCAACCGCGCGGGATGGGGCGGTTTATTACAACCTTTAGCTGACGGATTAAAACTTTTTGCGAAAGAAGAATTTGAACCCAATACACCCAACAAGTTTTTGTTTTTTGTAGGTCCGGGAGTCGCGATGGCCACAGCATTGATTACCAGTGCGGTGATTCCATGGGGCGATAAATTAGAAATTTTTGGACGTACGGTTATCCTACAAGCAACCGACATTGACGTTTCACTGTTGTACATTTTTGGTGTAATCTCTGTGGGCGTTTATGGTATCATGATTGGAGGTTGGGCTTCAAACAATAAATTCTCATTGATGGGGGCTGTTCGTGCCGCTTCGCAAATGGTATCGTATGAAGTAGCTATGGGTCTTTCTATCATCGCATTGTTAATGATGAGTGGGTCGCTTAGTTTACGTGCCATTACCGAGCAACAACACGGTATGGATTGGAATGTATTCTACCAACCCGTAGGTTTTTTGATCTTTTTGATATGTGCTTTTGCCGAAACCAACCGAACCCCTTTTGACTTAGCCGAATGTGAAAGTGAATTGATTGGAGGGTACCATACGGAGTATTCATCGATGAAAATGGGATTCTATCTGTTTGCTGAATACGCCAACATGTTTATCTCTTCTACTATTTTGGCGGTCCTTTATTTTGGTGGGTACAACTATCCCGGTATGGACTGGGCAGGCATTCATTTGGGAACGAATATTGCAACCCTTATCGGAATTGGCGTTTTGTTTGTAAAAATCTGTGCCTTTATATTCTTTTACATGTGGGTCCGTTGGACGATTCCGCGTTTTCGTTACGACCAGTTGATGAATTTGGGATGGAAAATTTTAATCCCGCTTTCTATTATTAATATTATGATCACCGGAATTTGTATTCTGGCTTTTAATTAAGAACCTGTTCTATGGCAACATCAATTCAGAACATTTCGCTCTCAGGCAAGAAAAAACAAGTTTCCCACAAGGAAATGACGTTTTGGGAGCGTCTTTATTTGGTCGCAATCATTAAAGGGTTGTTGATTACCATTAAACACTTTTTCCGAAGAAAAGCAACCATTCACTACCCCGAACAGGTCCGTGAATTCAGTCCCGTTTACCGAGGAAAACACACCTTAAAACGCGATGAACAAGGACGTGAAAACTGTACCGCGTGTGGGTTGTGTGCGCTTACATGTCCTGCGGAAGCTATTACCATGAAAGCAGCAGAGCGTAAAACCGGTGAAGAGCATTTGTACCGTGAGGAAAAATATGCTGAAATCTATGAAATCAATATGTTACGTTGTATTTTCTGTGGTTTATGTGAAGAGGCTTGTCCTAAAGACGCTATTTACATGACGATTTCAAAAGAATTAGTACCTGCACAATACGATCGTGAAGATTTTATTTACGGAAAAGATAAATTAGTAATGCCACTAGAAATAGCAATGGCTAACACCACAAACCTAAACTAATTATGTCAACAGTATTACTAATTTTCTACATTCTGTCGGCATTTACACTTGCCACTGCCTTTTTAACCATTTACACTAAAAACCCTATTCACAGTGCTATTTACTTAGTACTTTGTATGGTTTCGATTATGGGACATTATCTGTTATTTAATGCCCAGTTCTTAGCGCTAGTTCAACTTATTGTATATGCGGGTGCCATCATGGTATTGTTCCTTTTTACCATCATGTTGATGAACCTCAACAAAGAAGATGAAGTACATAAACCGCGTATGACCCGTTATGCCGCCGTAATCATCTTCATTCTTTTGTGTGGAGTGTTGACGTATGTGTTTGTCGATACCAAACCAATCATGGGAGAATACGATATTACTGGACAAGATTTTCAATCCATTAAAGTATTGGGGAAAGTTTTGTTAAATGAATATATGGTTCCTTTTGAGTTTGTATCCATATTACTACTCACAGCGATGTTGGGTGTAGTACTTTTGTCTAAAAAAGAAAAATCGACACGATAAACTATGGAGAATATTTTAAATCATATCGGCATTGAAAATTACCTGTTTCTATCCGTAATTCTT
Organism: Flavobacteriaceae bacterium; assembly: GCA_947463515.1. Lineage (GTDB taxonomy): Bacteria > Bacteroidota > Bacteroidia > Flavobacteriales > Flavobacteriaceae > Flavobacterium. The sequence continues at coordinate 4,461 of CANHRI010000009.1, read as the reverse complement.
TTCTGTATTGGGGTTTTCGGAGTGCTGTACAGAAGAAACGCAATCATTGTTTTCATGTCCATCGAAATCATGCTGAATGCAGTAAACTTATTGTTTGTCGCTTTCTCAACCTATCATCAAGATGCCGAAGGTCAGGTGTTCGTATTTTTCTCAATGGCCGTAGCCGCTGCTGAAGTAGCCGTCGGATTGGCAATTTTGGTTGCTATTTTTCGAAATATCGGTTCGATTGATATTGCTAATTTGAAGAATTTAAAAGGATAAGGCTCCATGGAGAAGAATTTAGTTTTAATCGTATTATTAGCCCCTTTTATTGGGTTCTTAGGTAACGTATTCTTTGGTAAAAAGGCTGGAAAAGGATTCGCAGGTACTTTGGGAACTGTGGCTGTGGCTATTTCGTTTGCTATCAGTGTCTATTTCTTTTTACAAGTCAACCAAACGGGAAAACCCATTTCGGTTACCTTATTTGATTGGATTGCAGTAAGTAATTTCAAATTGGATATCGGTATTCTATTGGATCAATTGTCATTACTATGGTTGCTGTTTGTAACGGGTATTGGGTCGTTGATTCATTTATATTCTATAAGTTATATGCATGAGGATGAAAACATGCATAAGTTCTTTTCGTACCTTAACTTATTCGTGTTTTTCATGATTACGTTGGTAGTCGGAAGTAATATTCTTATCATGTTTATCGGATGGGAAGGCGTTGGTTTGTGTTCTTACTTACTCATTGGCTTCTGGTACAAAAACCAAGATTATAATGATGCCGCTAAAAAAGCGTTCATCATGAACCGTATTGGTGACTTAGGGTTCCTTATTGGAATTTTCATTTTAGGCTCTATGTTTTCTACCTTGGATTACGCGCAGTTGAAAGCTGCAATCACTGCTGGAAATGTGGATACGGCCAAATTAACTGTAGCGGCCTTGTGTTTATTCATCGGCGCTATGGGAAAATCAGCTCAATTGCCTTTATACACTTGGTTACCTGATGCGATGGCAGGTCCAACACCCGTTTCGGCGTTGATTCACGCGGCGACAATGGTTACAGCGGGTATTTTTATGATTACGCGTTTAAATTTCATATTTGACCTCACACCGCTTGTTCAAAATATTATTGCGATTGTCGGTGCCGTGACAGCTTTGGTTGCTGCTTCTATCGGTCTTTTTCAAAATGACATCAAAAAAGTGTTGGCCTACTCTACAGTTTCGCAATTGGGACTTATGTTTTTGGCGCTTGGACTCGGAGCTTACAATGTTGCCGTTTTTCATGTGATCACACACGCCTTCTTTAAAGCGTGTTTGTTCTTAGGCTCTGGTTCTGTGATTCACGCTATGCACCACGAACAAGATATGCGTCGCATGGGTGGGTTACGTAAAATCATGCCAATTACTTTTGCCACAATGATGATTGCAACGTTGGCGATTTCAGGGATTCCTCCGTTTTCTGGATTTTTCTCGAAGGATGAAATTCTTCTGACCGCTTTCCATGCCAATATTCCCCTTTGGATCATTGCGTCATTGGCATCTATCATGACGGCTTTCTATATGTTCCGTTTAATGTACCTTACCTTTTACCGCGACTTCCGTGGCACAGAAGAACAAAAACATCATCTGCACGAAAGTCCAAGTTTAATGACGTTACCTTTAATCGTACTAGCCATCTTGTCGTTGGCGGGTGGGGTAATCAGCTTACCTTTTGGAGGTAGTTGGTTAAATCACTACCTAGCGCCCTTATTCAGTGGAAGTCATGCTCAACATCATTTAGGTACTACTGAATATATTTTAATGGCTGTAGCTGTAGCCGGTGGATTGATTGGTATTGGTATGGCCTATGCGAAGTTCTTAAAAGGCGGTGCCGTTCCGAAAGAAGACAATGAAATGACCGGATTGGCTAAAACGATTTACCACAAATATTATGTAGATGAAGGCTATATGGCTTTGATTGTAAAACCCATTAATGGCTTAGCACGCTTTTTCCGAGATACACTAGAACCTGCTTTGTCCCAATTGGTTTTCAGTTTGGGTTCGTTAGCCAACGGTTTAGGAAACTTAGGCGCGCGTGTTCAAAACGGAAGTATCGGATTGTATCTATTTGCTTTTGTAATTGGATTTAGTGTCCTTTTCATCTATTTGTTTTTAGCTTAAAAAATTATCCTGATGGACGTAACTACTCTATTACTTTTATTACTTATCGGTGCTGTATGTACCTATTTGGCTGGCGATAAACTGGCTTCCAAAGTGGCTTTACTTTTTAGTACCGCTGCCATGGGAATTACCTTATTTCTTTTGGCAACCGTAAGTGATTTCAGTACACTTAATGTTTCTTTACCTTGGATTTCTTCACCCAAAGCATTTTTTGCTTTAAAGGTTGATGGCTTAGCGTTGGCCATGGTATTGCTCACCACTGTATTAACGCCGCTTATCCTACTTAGTTCGTTTGCCAATGCGTTTAAAAATGCAAAAAGTATCTATGCTTTAATTCTCTTCATGGCGTTTGCTATGGCGGGTACATTTTTGGCCGCCGACGGACTTCTTTATTATATTTTCTGGGAATTAGCTTTAATACCCATCTACTTTATCGCTTTGTTGTGGGGGAATGATGCTATTGAAACACGCAAAAAAGCGGTACTTAAGTTTTTCATTTACACTTTAGGCGGATCCTTATTCATGTTGGTTGCCTTCGCCTATTTATATCACAAAGCAGGAAGTTTCTTGCTCAGCGATTTGTATGCTTTACAACTCAGCACTGAGGAGCAAACGTGGATTTTCTTGGCATTCTTTTTAGCTTATGCGATTAAAATTCCAGTAGTTCCTTTCCATACCTGGCAGGCTGATGTGTATCAAAAAGCACCTACGGTTGGGACCATGTTGCTCTCGGGTATCATGTTAAAAATGGGATTGTACAGTGTAATCCGCTGGCAACTCCCCATTGCCCCTTTGGCAGCAAAAACGTACATGCCCATCCTTTTGGGACTTAGTATCGCTGGTGTCATTTATGGATCTATCGCCGCTTTACGTCAAAAAGATATCAAACGATTATTGGCTTACTCTTCATTGGCGCACGTAGGTTTGATCGCAGCAGGTTGTTATAGCCTCACTTTCGATGGTTTAAGTGGTGCCGTATCGCAAATGATTGCCCACGGTTTTGTGATTGTCGGGTTGTTTTATGCCGCTGAAATCATTTACCGTCGATTGGAAACACGTAGTATCGAAGCTATGGGTGGAATTCGTGTTCAAACGCCAAGATTTACTTCATTGTTTATGATTTTGGTTTTAGCGTCTGTTGCTTTACCGGGTACATATAACTTTGTAGGAGAATTTACCGTGTTGTATAGTTTATCGCAAATCAATGTATGGTATGCTGTACTTGGAGGAACTACGATCATTTTAGGAGCTTATTACATGTTGAAAATGTTTCAAAATGTGATGTTGGGTGAAGCAAATGCTAAACTATTTGCGGAAGTTACCCTTGGCGAAACTTTTGTGATGGTGGTGCTCATTGCCTTCTTATTGTTCTTTGGATTGTATCCTAAACCTTTATTGGACTTGGTCAATCCATCGCTACAAGAAATTTTTACATTAATCAACCGTTCTTAATTCTGTCATACGAATGAATACACTAATCGCTGTATCAGGTTTAGGCATCTTCTGTCTTTTAGCTGAAATTATCAATCTGAGAAAAGCCATTGTACCGGTTTCCGTGGTTGCTTTGTTAGCGATCCTTGGACTAACGATTTCCGAATTTAACCATCCTTCTTCATGGTACTATAACATGATTGTGGTGTCTAATTTTTCGGTGGCCTTTTCAAGCTTGTTTATCGTTTTGACCGTTTTTCTGATTTTGATGAGCGGGGATTACTACAAAGACAAACCTTCCAAATTCTCCGATTTTATCGCTATAAAAATCTTTTTGTTGGCCGGAGCCATTGCCATGGTTTCTTTTGGAAACTTATCGATGTTTTTCATCGGAATTGAAATTCTTTCCATCGCGTTGTATATCCTTGCAGGTAGCGAACGTCTAAGTCTATTGAGCAATGAGGCCGGTATGAAATATTTCTTATTGGGTTCTTTCGCTTCTGGTTTTATCCTTTTTGGAATTTGTTTAGTCTACGGCGCTACGGGTTACTTTGATGTAGCTGAAATCTATGAATTGTCGCAAGGGGCCGGACTTCCCATTTGGTTCTATTTTGGAATTACCATGATGCTTATTGGAATGTTGTTCAAAATTGCAGCAGCACCTTTCCATTTTTGGGCACCTGATGTCTATGAGGGTTCACCTACTTTAGTGACCGCCACCATGAGTACCTTAGCCAAGGTAGTTGCCGTGGCTACGTTATACAAATTGGTTACGGGCTTGAACAAAGAAATGCCCTACTCTTTTGAAATAGCGCTCTTAGCGGTTGCTATTTTAACCATGTTTGTGGGGAATCTTTTAGCTTTACGTCAAGAGAATGTAAAACG
>CANHRI010000008.1 GCA_947463515.1 Flavobacteriaceae bacterium | reverse complement strand
TAAAAAAGCCCAAATAAATTTGGGCTATTGTGGTACTTCCAGCCCCGAAACTTCGGGGGAACTAAGGAAATATAAATTCTTTTTCAAGAATCAACTTTTGATTAGTTCTGGCTTTTGTGGTACCTCCAGCCCCGAAACTTCGGGGGAACCAGGGACATTATAGTTTTTTGTCAAGAATTAGTTTATCGATTAGTTCTGGATTTTGGATTAGTTTTTGAATAAAGACTTTGCTTTTCATTTTTTTAATAAATCGTTCGAGTTTAAGTACCGTTGTGCGTGATGAATGTTGAAAAGTCAAGACGACCTCCCAGTCATCGGCTGCTTTTGTAAATCCTTTTGAGAAAGTATGCTTATTGTGTTGAAATAATCGCAAACCAAGATTGTGCGTTTCCCCTACATAGTAAATATCCTTTTTTTTGGAGTATAAAAAATATAACGTTGTCATGGCAAAAAAATAAAAAAGCCCAAATAAATTTGGGCTATTGTGGTACTTCCAGCCCCGAAACTTCGGGGGAACTAAGGAAATATAAATTCTTTTTCAAGAATCAACTTTTGATTAGTTCTGGCTTTTGTGGTACCTCCAGGAATCGAACCAGGGACACACGGATTTTCAGTCCGTTGCTCTACCAACTGAGCTAAGGTACCGTTGCTAATGCGGGTGCAAATATAGAATCATTTTTAATTTATCCAAAAGAAAAATCAAAAAAAATCTATTCGTATTTTTGCACCCTAAACAACTGCTCCATGCTTTTAGTACTTGATTTTGGGAATACACAAATCAAAGCCGCTGTCTTTGAGAAGTATACCTTATTAGAAATGCTTCGATTTGATGTAGCACAAGCATCACAATCTTTGGAGTTGCTTTTGCAACGTTTTCCAAAAATCAATGCAGTTTGCAGTACATCCGTTACCTTACAGCATGAAACTGTTTTGGAGGGTTTGCCACAATCTTTGAAAAAATGGACCATCCAAAGGCAGCATAAGTTTCCATTTGTGAATGCTTACCGTACGCCTCAAACCTTGGGATTGGACCGCATGGTATTGGCGGCAGGAGCTGTATTAGCCTATCCCAACCAAAATCGCTTAGTCATTGATGCAGGAACTTGCATTACCTACGACTTCATTACGGATCAAGATGTCTACAAAGGAGGCGCAATTAGTCCAGGAATTCACATGCGTTACAAAGCCCTTAATGAGTATACGACTCAATTGCCTTTACTGACAATAATTGATGAATTTTTCCTTACGGGTGATTCGACTGAAAATTCGATACATTCAGGGGTGCTCCAAGGTATTCTTTTTGAAATTGAAGGCGTAATTGCTCGATATGCTCAAGAAAATCATAACTTTAGTATAATTTTAACCGGTGGAGATGCCAATTTTTTGGCTGCTCATTTAAAAAATAGCATATTTGCCAATCCAAATTTTCTGTTGGAGAGCCTAGTATATGTATACCAATATCAACATAATGATTAAAAAATTTTTATTCCTTTTCGCAACATTGTTCTCTGGGGTGGTTGTAGCACAGCAAGGAACTAGTTCACCCTATTCGTTTTACGGTATCGGCGATGTTCGATTCAAAGGGACTATTGAAAATCGTGCTATGGGAAGTATCACGGCACACGGGGATAGTATTCACGTTAATTTACAAAATCCAGCCTATCACTCGGCCATACGATTGACCACTTTTGCTGTAGGGGCTACCTATGGAACCAACCAAATAGAATCCAATACACAAAGTGCCAAAGCGCGCACCACAGCTTTAGACTACATAGCCGTTGTGATACCTACAAAAAAAGTAGCATTCTCACTAGGTTTAATGCCTTTTTCATCCGTGGGTTATAATGTATTAAACGACTTAAATTCATCGATTATTCGTCAGTATACGGGAACAGGTGGAATCAATAAAGTTTATTTTGCTACATCATACAGAGTGACGCCCAACTTTTCGATTGGAGCTGATGTAAATTATAATTTCGGAAATATTGAGACCAAATCAATCAGTGCTTTCCCTGGTGTAGAATTTGCCACGCGAGAGATTAACACCTCTAATGCATCTGGGGTAAATTATAATATCGGTTTACGCTACCAAAAAATGTTTAAGAAGAAATATTTAGTCTACACAAGTGCTGTATTTAGTCCCGAAGCCAATCTTACATTCAACAATTCGCGACAATTGGCTTTGATTAGCTGGATTATTGGAGGTTCTGAATCAGTGATACCAGGGCAAACTCAGGATTTACAGGTAGCAGATACCAAGGTCAAACTACCTTCAAAAATGGATTTTGGTTTTGGTTTTGGGCAAACGAACAAGTGGACGATTGGGGCCAATATTCTTCTGCAAAACGCTAGTAATTTTGGAAATCGAAACAACGATATTACTAATGTTCGCTTTGAGAACGCGACGCGTTTTAGCCTTGGTGGTTATTATATCCCCAACTATAAATCGTTTTCAAGTTACTTTGACCGTGTAGTCTATCGTGCCGGACTTCGTTATGAAAATACGGGGTTGATTTTAAATGAGAAGTCGATTACGGACACTGCAGTAACAATTGGACTCGGACTACCTGTTCGTGGAACCTTTTCGAACGTAAATTTTGTTTTTGAATACGGTTCGCGAGGCACACAAAGCAATAATTTGGTAAGGGAACGTTATTTCAATGTTGGATTCTCCTTTTCGTTCAACGATCAATGGTTTCAAAGAAGAAAATATGATTAATTAAATGCATAAGCAATGAGAATATATTGGACTTTATGGATGTTTATTTTTTGTGCTGCCGTTTTTGGTCAAAAAGATTGTACGCTATCAAAAGATTTTGATTCAGCCATTAACTTGAAGAATTTTGAGGAAGCATCCGTGTTATGGAAAAATTATCTTGCTCAATGTGAAAGTAAGACGGAAGCTGAATTCAAAAAAGGAGAGGTTATTTACACGGCTTCCATTGAGAATGTAAATGACCCAAAATCAAAGAAAATAGAAGTTGATGCTCTTCTTGGATACTATAATCAGTACAATACGTTGTTTCCTAACAATGGTTTTGAAACGTATTCCAAAGTTGCTTTTATAATGTATTCTTACAAAGAGGGTTTTAAAACGGAACAAATAAAAAAAGCATTTGATCTTGCCTTTAGAGAAAAAAGAGAGTCTTTTCGCGAGCCATCCTATCTATTGGCCTATTTTGAAGTGCAATATCAAAATTTTTACAAAGAGGAAAATGGTGAACAGAAATTGCTTGCGCTCTATTTTGACGTGGCTGCCAAGTGTACTGTAAATCGTTTAAAGTTTCCAGAGTTCTCCTCAGAATATGATGCGCTTCTTCAAACGATGCAAGTACGTTTGAAAGATCAATTGAATCGAATGAGTTTGGATGCCTTTGCACACAAAGCGGATGAAAAAGAGTTGTCAAATCCTTTTTGGATTCAAGGATTGGTAGAAGCTTTGGCTAAGTTTTGTGAAATGGATCCCATTTTTCTAACACGCGCTGAACAATCGCATCAATTAGAGAAAAATGCTGCTACAGCTTATTATTATGCCGTTGCACTCAAAAATCAAGGAAGTTTAGACAAAGCATTGGCCTATTTTGATGAATCCTTAACCTTGGAGAAACAAAATACGTTAAAGTCGCTTCGCGCCTGTCAAGTTGCCATCTATCTCTTGGGAAGTGATAATAAAGCGGCAATGAACTATCTTGAAAAAGCTCAGATTGCTGATCCCAAGAATGCAAAAGTTAGCTTCTTAATGGGCGAGGTGTATGTTAGTGCCATAAAAGAATGTGATTTGGAGGGTAAATCTGCCGAAGCCGTATATGTACTGGCTGCCAAAACGGTTTTAAAAGCCGCAGAAGCAGATAAAAGATTTGCCTCAGCCGCCCAGAAGAAGGCTCAAGAGTATCGTAAAAATGTCACCACGCCTAATGGTAAAAAAACAACTGTAGCCGTAGGGTGCTGGATCAATCAAACCGTTACTTGGTAATGAAAAAAGCGCTAGGGATACTCGGTGTTTTTATTGTTTTTTGGAGCACTTTGGCTTGTGAAAGCAAGTTGCGTGAAGTCCAAAAATCAGTGTATGCCGAATTTACGCCCAGCGGTGATGCCGATTCTATTCATGTCAAATACACCGATTCGGGGCGCATTAAATCGGTGCTGGAGAGTCCCAAAATGCTTGATTATGCTACCGTAAAATATCCTTACACCGAATTTCCAAAAGGGGTTCGCGTTACCCTTTACGATAACAAAGGTGTGCCCACGTTTGTTACAGCAAAATATGCAGTGAGTTTTAAAGATACCGACTTGTTTGATCTTCAAGGGAGTGTAAAAATCAGTAACACAGCGGGTCAAGTATTTGAAACGGAGCAACTTTATTTTGATCAAAAAAACGAATGGTTTTTTACCGAAAGTCGCTATAAATTCACCGATCCCAAAGGGGTTTCGTATGGTGAAGGAGTCGATTTTAGCAAAGATTTAAAAATTATAAACTCGCAACGCGTTTCGGGTGCGTTGGATAAAACAGAGTAAAATATGGGCTATTTAAAAATTACACAATACTTGTATTTGGTGGCGGCAGGAATTTTTGCTTTTGATGCGATTACCCATTGGAACGACGAGCCCAAACCTTGGATCAGTGTTGGGATTGCTCTAGTTTCTCTTTTTTTATTCTTTTTTCGACGCCATTTTGCCAAAAAATTCCAAGACCGTCAAAACGCCCAAGGCAGAAAATAAAAATCACCCAATTTTCAGTCAGTTGAAGCCCTTATTCTTTTTAAAATAGGATAAATTAAGGCTAAAAACTTTCCTAATTTACTATCAAAATTTGAAAAATTGGTAGCGTAATCGTTCGATTTGAAATCATTCAAAAAAAAATCGCTTTCAAGCGTAAATTATCCAACTACGATTGTAATTATTTCATAGATAATTGTATTTTCGCAGACTGAAATAAAAATATAGTAGATACAATGGCAGTTTTACAGAAAATTAGAAATCGTTCCGGATTGCTTTTACTGATTATTGGTTTTGCCTTATTGGCTTTTGTGGTGCAAGATTTGTTTACCAACGGATTGAGCCAACAATCGCATGATGTAGGAAGCGTTAATGGAAAAGATATCGCCTTCGAAGATTTTAGAGTTAAAGTAGCGAATCTTGAAAAAAGTGGGCAAGGGGGTCAAATGACTCAGACGCAAGCTGCTAACCAAACTTGGGATATTGAAGTGAATAAAACACTTTTGGTAGATCAGTTTGACAAAGCGGGAGTTCGTGTGGGCGAAACCTTCAAATTGGAAACCTTTAAAAAAGATCCAAATATCGGTGCTAACCCAATGTTCCAAAACAAAGGAAAATTTGATTTGAATAAATTCAAAGAGTTTTTCAAAAACAATCCTGAGCAAGCCAAAATGTTCGAGCAACAAGAAAAGGACATGGAGCTTAATGGAAAATTCCAAATCTATAACACTCTAGTGAAAGCCGGGATGTATGTGACTCAGGTAGAAGGAAAATTCAAATATGCTTTGGAACAGGATAAAGTGGACTTTGACTACGTTGGCGTAATGTACTCTTCGATTAAAGATAGTGAAGTAAAAGTAACCGATGAAGATATCACGGCCTACATGCAAAAACACGAAAAGCGTTTCAAAGCGGAAGAAAGTCGTGAAATCGAGTATGTATTGGTAGAAGATAAACCTTCTAATAAAGATCAAGAGGAAGCCAAAGCAAAATTAATGGCGTTGTTAAATGCTACAGTAGAGTACAACAAAGAAACAGGTAAAAACGACACGTTACCTGGCTTCAGAACAACTACTAATGTAGCTGAATTTGTAGCTAATAATTCTGATCGTTCTTACGATTCAACTTACGTGACCAAACAACAATTGCCTGCAGCAGTGGCCGATGCATTGGTTAACTTGCCAAATGGTGAAATTTATGGTCCTTATGTAGATGGCGATTACTATTGTTTGAGTAAAATGATGGGGCGTAAAGCCAATGAAAAAGCTAAAGCAAGTCATATCTTGATTAGTTGGGAAGGTATTGATCGCGTTCAGAAAAAAGAAAAAAGAACCAAAGAAGAAGCTAAAGTTAAAGCCGAAAGTTTATTGGCACAAGCGAAAGCAAATCCTGGTTCCTTTATGATGTTAGCATTAACCAATTCGGATGATTCATCGGCCCAACAAGGCGGTGATTTAGGATATTTCGGTCCCAACCAAATGGTGAAACCTTTCAACGATTTTGTATTCAATAATCCTGTGGGAACAATCGGTTTGGTTGAGTCTGAATTTGGATTCCATATCATCAATGTTACCGACAAGCAAGACGGTATTCGTTTGGCTACCATTGCCCAAAAAATTCAACCTTCTGAAGCCACTACTAATGAAGCGTATACCAAAGCCACTCAATTTGAAATGGACGCTGCTTCTGGTGATTTTGCTAAACTTGCAAAAAAATCAGGTTTAAAAGTAGAATCAATTAAAGCTAAGGCAATGGACGAAGCTCTAGGGGCTGCTGGTAATCAACGCCAAGTAGTAAAATGGGCTTACAGTGAAGACACGGCTATTGGCGATGTGAAACGTTTTGAAGTAACCAATGTTGGCCACGTTATCGCACGTTTGAAAAAAATTAATCCAAAAGGGTTAACACCGATTGAAGATGCACGTCCTTCAGTGGAGGGCATTCTTAAAAATGAAAAGAAAGCGCAATTGATTATCGCTAAAATGAAAGGTAGTTCTTTGGAAGCTATTGCTAAAGCCAATAAAACTACGGTGATGAATATTCCTGCAGTTTCTATTGAGAGTCCGATGCTTCCAAGCGTAGGTATGGAAGCGAAAGTAGTAGGTACTGCTTTTGGAACACCTAAGAATAAAATTTCTGAGCCTATTGAAGGCGTATCTGGGGTGTATGTAGTAAAAACCAAAGCGGTGACTAAAGCACCGAAAATCGCGAAGTATGATGATTATGTTACGCGTTTGAAGCAACAAGCAGCACAAAACTCGAATCGTGTGATTCCAACGTTGCGTAATGCAGCCGATATTCAAGACAATCGTGTAGAATTCTATTAAAAGATAGTGAAATACATAAAAAATCCCGAAGAGCTACTTCGGGATTTTTTTATTTAGGAAAGAATCATTTTTGCATAGGGAACCACCACAGGGTATCCTTTTTCGGTGAAGTAATCCGTTGGGTTTTCTTTGGAAACGGCCAAGACAAAATCACCGCCCCAAGCGCCCAAACTTTTAATCACGCCCTCAAAATCCGGAAATAGTGCTTCTTGAATAGTCATTTCTTCGAGTACATTACTCATAGCGATTTCATGTTCCCGCAATGCTTCCGCAAAATCTTTGGGATGTTGTGCCGCGACTACGCGTTGGGTAATGGCATTGATGTGTAGAATCGTTTTTTCAATATCGCCTTGTTTGTCCAAATAGGACGCGATGGCCGCTTTGGAATTTCTTTTTTGATTGAGGTATACAAAAAAGAGATGTTCAGTAAAGGCTGGTGCAAAAGTCACCGATTGAATAATGGGTTGCTCGTTTTGCAATTGATAGAGTATAGGGGCGTTGTTTTGCGCACAAGCTACATCATAGCCACTACCTCCGAAACTTCGTTTTAACAGCGTAAAGGCATCCACTTGTGCCCATTGAGCGATATTATTAATCAAGGTAGAGGAGGTGCCTAATCCCCAGTTTTTTGGAAAACTTAATTCGGTTTCGATATGGTAACCCGTCGCTTCATGCAAAAACTCAGCATTCATTTGGTAAGCTTCATGGAGAATGTCAATCAGCGTATTTTTTATGTTTGCTGCGGCATCTATTTTTGTTTTCCGTTGAATGGATTCAAATGGAATGGTGGCTTCAAACCAGCGGCTTTTGTCGTGATCAAAACTGGTCCATTGCATGCATTGGTTTTCGCCCGAACGGATATGTAGGGTTTGTCCAAAGCGTGTCGGTAAGGCTAGCGCTTGTGCCCCGTCCAAAACGACATATTCGCCTGTGATGAGTAGTTTTCCGTTGCTATAAAACGATTGTTTCATGTTGCGTGTTTTGGAATGTAGTTTTTCTAATTAGCCCGGATAGAGCCGATATCCTCCCCCGACGCGAGGAGGGGGAGATACAGGCGAAAGCCGGAGGGGTGTGGTGCAAGAAGCGCTTGTTCTTGCTCCTTATTTTACTTCCGAAGTTGTTCAATCAATTCCACCACCGAGGCATGGGTAACGGTTAGCTCGGCAAAATGTGCGTGAATGGCTTTCCGTTCGTCGGCTGTGGCTTGGTATTGATTTAAGATATTGTTTAAGTGCATTTTCATGTGTCCTTCTTGAATTCCGGTCGTCGTTAACGAACGTAAGGCGGCAAAGTTTTGCGCCAAGCCGGTCGCTGCAACGATTTGCATCAACTCTTGCGCTGTGGGTTTGCCCAGAATCTCTAAGGCCAATTTCACTAGCGGATGCAATGAGGTGAGACCACCCACCGTTCCTAAGGCTAGGGGTACGTCCATCCAAAAGGTAAAGAGGTCATTTTCGATTTTGGCATGCGATAAACTACTGTATTTTCCGTTTCGCGACGCATAGGCGTGAATACCCGCTTCTACGGCTCTAAAGTCATTGCCCGTGGCCAAAACAACCGCATCGATACCGTTCATTATCCCTTTGTTGTGGGTAACAGCACGGAAAGGTTCGATTTCGGCAATGGTTACTGCCTGCACAAATTTTTCAGCAAAAGCATGTCCGTTTACGATAGCTCCCGGTCTGCCTGGGGGAACATTTTCGGCCAAATCGGCTACGGGACAAGAGACTTCGGCACGCACAACACAATTAGGGACATAATTTGATAAAATGCTCATCACGATGGTAATGGCTTTTTCGGTCTCGGTAAATGTTGGTTCCTCAGCGGCCAAACGGCATAAGGTTTTGGCCATTTGTTCCAGACAGGAGTTGATGAAATTGGCCCCCATACTGTCTTTGGTGTTGAAGGCAACATGCAGCTGGAAATACTGCGCTAATTCGGCACTTTTATCGCGGAGTTCAATGTCCAAAATTCCGCCACCCCGTTTGTTCATGTTACGCGTAATGGGTTCGGTTTCGGTCAAGAAAACGGTTTTGTTTTTTTCAAAAAAGGCTTGGAGTTTTTGTGCCTCGCCTGGGAACAAAAAGTGTACCTGCCCGATTTTTTCCGTGGCTATAACTTCGGTTTTGAATCCGCCACGGGTGCTCCAAAATTTGGCTGCTTTGGCTGCGGCGGCTACGACCGAACTTTCTTCGATAACCATCGGCACAGAGAAGTAGGTGCCGTTGATATTGAAGTTGGGCGCGATACCCATCGGGAGGTAGAAATTGGTGATGGTATTTTCGATAAATTCATCGTGCAATTGTTGCAGTTTGGCATCCTGGTTCCAGTATTGTTTGAAGATTTTTTCAGCTTCTTCTGGGGTATGGAAATAGGTTTGCGCGATCCATTGGATTTTTTCCTCTTTGGATAATTTAGAAAAACCTGAAACGGCTTGATTCATTTTCAATCGATTATAATTTAGTACAACAAAGATACATCTTCAACCCTTTTAATGACGTAATTTTAAGGAAATAAAATGCCTTGTTTAGTTGTATTTTGGCTAAAAAAATAAGGTAGTTTGCTTTTTTTTCATTAAAATTGGACTCGATAATTTTCATTTTTTGAATTATGCTAGTAAAAAGGCTTATTGCTTTATTTTTATTCGTTGGGATTGTCTCTTCAGCCCAGCAAAAGGTAACTATTGAAGAAATTTACACGGGTGCTTTTCGCGCCAAAGGGATGGATGAGTTGCAGGCTATGAAGTTGTCCAATCAATACACGGTGTTGAATACCGATCGCAGTTCCCGTAGTCAGCAAATAGACCTATACGATTATGCTACTTTAAATAAGATCAGTACGCTTTTGGATACTAAAAATCACAAAGCCTTATCCGATGGTATCGACAGTTATACCTTTAGTTCGGATGAAAAACAAATCTTGATTGCCAACAATTCCAATCCTATTTATCGACATTCTTTCACGGCCGATTACTATGTTTATGAGGTTCCGACCAAGTCCCTTCGCAAAGTATTAGAACAGGTGCAAGAGCCTATCTTTTCGCCAGATGGTACAAAAATTGCGTATGCCAAAAGCAATAATTTGTATGTCTATGATATCGCATCGGGACAATCCACAGCCCTAACCACCGATGGAGAGAAGAATGCGATCATCAATGGGATTACGGATTGGGTGTATGAGGAAGAGTTTGCTTTTGTGCGTGCTTTTGATTGGAGTAAGGACAGTCAAAAAATTGCTTTTATTCGATTTGACGAACGGGAAGTGCCCGAATTTTCGATGGATGTTTACGGCAAAAATTTGTATCCCAACCAAGAGCGTTTCAAATACCCCAAAGCGGGAGAAAAAAATGCATTGGTTTCGTTGCATATTTACGATGTAAAAACAGCTGCAAAGAAAGAAGTGAATTTGTCCCAATACAACGATTTTTATATTGCGCGTATGCGTTGGACGAATGACGCCAATGTGTTGTGTGCACAAGTCTTGAATCGCCATCAAAACAGTTTAGATTTATTGTTTATTGACGGAACCACGGCTATGGCCCAAGTGGTGTTGAATGAAAAGGACAATGCATATGTGGATGTTACCGATAACCTAACGTTTTTGAAAGACAACAGTTTTATTTGGACCTCCGAAAAAGACGGATGGAACCACATTTATCTCTATGATAAAACAGGAAAATTGAAAAATCAAGTGACCAAAGGCAATTGGGAAGTCACCGCTTATTATGGTTTTGATGAAAAAACGAAAACCGTTTTCTATCAATCCACCGAGAATGGTTCAACCCTGCGCGATGTCTACCGTATCGGCTTAGACGGTAAAAAGAAAGTGAAGTTGAGTAATCAAGCGGGAACGAGTGCAGCGACTTTTAGTCCCAATTTTGAATTTTTTATCCATTCGTATTCCTCTGCCACCGTACCTACAACGTATACCTTAAATCAAGCCAAAGATGGAGCGCAAGTACAAATGATAGTCGAAAATTCGGCGCTCACCGAAAAACTCAAAAAATACGATTTGCCGACCAAAGAGTTTTTGGTGTTAACTACCGAAAAAGGACACCAACTCAACGCATGGATGATCAAGCCTAAAAATTTTGATGCCACCAAAAAATACCCCGTTTTTATGTACCAATATTCGGGTCCGGGTTCGCAACAAGTGGCCAATGACTGGTTGGATACCAACGATTATTGGTTTATGATGTTGGCGCAACAAGGCTATATTACAGTTTGTGTCGATGGTCGAGGCACTGGATTTAAAGGAGCAGCTTTCAAAAAATGTACGCAAAAAGAATTGGGGAAATACGAAGTAGAGGATCAAATTGATGCCGCCAAGGTAATAGGTAACTATGCCTATGTTGATAAAAATCGTATCGGTATTTTCGGATGGTCGTATGGCGGTTTTATGGCAAGCAACTGTTTGTTTAAAGGAGCAGACGTTTTCAAAATGGCGATTGCCGTGGCTCCCGTAACCAACTGGCGTTTTTACGACTCGATTTACACCGAGCGGTATTTACAAACACCCCAAGAAAACCCTTCGGGATACGATGAGAATTCACCCATCAACCACGTGAGTAAGTTGAAAGGAAGTTTCTTGTTGATTCATGGAACAGCCGATGACAATGTACATGTGCAAAATTCAATGCAAATGATTGAGGCGTTGGTGCAAGCCAACAAACAATTTGATTGGGCTATTTATCCCGACAAAAACCACGGCATCTATGGTGGGAAAACGAGGTTACAACTTTACACCAAAATGACCAATTTTATAAAAGAGAAACTATAACTAACTAAAACCAATAATCGATTATGAGTGAAGTAGCAACAAAAGGAAGCCATCCTAAAGGCCTTTGGGTATTGTTTGGGACCGAAATGTGGGAGCGATTCAATTTCTATGGAATGCGCGCCATATTAACCTTATTTATGGTAAATTCCTTATTAATCAAAGAAGCAGATGCCGCCATTATTTATGGAGGATTTTTAGCCCTTTGTTATCTAACCCCACTTTTAGGTGGATTTATTTCCGATAAGTATATCGGTAACCGATACAGTATTATGTTGGGGGGAACCCTAATGGCCATTGGACAGTTTTTGTTGTTTATCAGTGCCTCAACGTTTGATAGTAGTTTAGGTGGAGCTAAGTTATTCATGTGGATCGCCTTGTTTATTATCATCTTTGGAAATGGTTTCTTCAAGCCAAATATTTCTTCCATGGTAGGAAGTTTGTATCCCAAGCAAGAAAAAAACAAACTAGATTCTGCTTTCACCATTTTCTACATGGGTATCAATATCGGTGCTTTTTTGGGTCAATTCATTTGTCCATGGGTTGGAGATGTGAAAGATGCCGAAACGGGGGTACGTGATATTTTTGCTTTTAAATGGGGATTTTTGGCCGCTTCTATTGCAATGGTTATTGGAACCATTACGTTCTTTTTGTTGAAAAATAAATATGTGGTTACCCCTGAAGGTCGCCCAATTGGTGGGTTGCCTAAGAATAATGATGCCAATGATTTTGAAGAAGGTGAAACACAAACGGCGCAATTTAAAGGGTCTTCCATTGGGATTGCTTTCGTTGTTTTCGGGTTTTTATTCTTCGTTTTCCGCTATATATTGGTTGGCGAGTTCGGATTTTCTTCGGTCGAAATGGGCCAGTTGATTAAAGGAATTATTTATCCTTTTATTTATTCTGCTGGAATTTCATTAGCGTATTTAATTATGAGTTCAGCGGAAACAAAAATTGAACGCCAACGTATTTGGGTAATTTACATCGTTTCCTTCTTTATTATTTTCTTTTGGGCTGCTTTTGAACAGGCGGGATCCTCTTTAACATTCATTGCAGACAATCAAACGGATCGTAACATTTTCGGTTGGAATATGCCTCCTTCTATGGTGCAAATTTTCAATGGAGTATTTGTAGTAATGATGGCTTTGCCGTTTAGTTTGTTGTGGGATAAGTTGCGCGCTGCAGGTAAAGAGCCTGTATCTCCTTTGAAACAAGCTTTTGGATTGGCCTTTATCGCATTGAGTTATTTTATCATCGCACACAATGTAAAGGATTTAGGAAATTCAGGCTTGTTGGCCATTAAATGGTTGATGTTATTGTATTTCATTCAAACGCTTGGCGAATTGTGTTTGTCTCCCATCGGATTGTCGTTGGTGGGGAAATTAGCGCCAAAACGTTTTGCTTCTTTATTGTATGGGGTGTTCTTTATTTCGAATGCTGCGGGCTATGCCTTGGCAGGGTCGTTGGGGGCAATCATTCCTGCAACTGGAGATAAGTATTTGAAAGCTGAAAAATTAGGTTTCAATTTACAGGAAGTATTAGACAAGAAAGTAACGCTTACCCCTGAACAAGTAGCCTTGTTTGAAAAAGAGCAACTTCCTATGGAACACACTTCGTTTGCTGGCTTCGAAATTCACAACTTATATGAGTTCTTTATGGTGTTTGTGATTTTATGTGGAATTGCCGCATTGATTTTAGCCTTATTATCGCCTCGTTTGAAAAAAATGATGCACGGAATCCAGTAATTGGATTAAAAAATATTTTTATATCTTTCAAACCTACAAGTACTGCTTGTAGGTTTTGTTTTTTAACTCAATACTTATGTGGAAAAGTCATCCTAAGGCCTTGCCTTACTTGTTTTTATCGGAAATGTGGGAGCGTTTCGGATATTATTTAATGATCGGTATTTTTACCTTGTATCTCAAAGATGTAGAAGCAGGATTTGCCATGACCGAGAAAGAGTCATCCGATTTGTACGGAACCTTTATCGCATTGGTTTTTTTAACACCCTTTATCGGGGGATTAATCGCCGACCGTTATTGGGGGTATAAAAAATCGATTGTTATTGGCGGACTCATGATGGGTGCGGGTTACATGATGATGGGAATTCACAGTTTGCCCATGCTGTATGTTGCGATGACGCTCGTTATTCTCGGAAACGGATTTTTCAAACCCAATATTTCCACGCTTTTAGGGAACTTTTACAACGATGATCAGTACAAAGAAAAGAAAGACGAAGGGTACAATATTTTCTATATGGGCATCAATATTGGGGCGTTTATTTGCAACTTTTTTGGCGCTGCTTTTAAAATTCTTTTCGGTTGGCAATATGCCTTCATGGCTGCGGGTGTGGGGATGTTTATTGGGGTTCTGGTTTTCATCTTAGGTTCCAAACATTACGGTGATAAAACCGATAAAAAAGGAGAACAACCCGGCGATATGCCGTTTAGTAAAATTGTGCTGTACATTCTTTTGCCTTCCGTTATTTTTGGAGTCATTGGTTGGATGTTGAAGGGCACTTTTTCTGAAACCAACACGGATAGTTATATCTTCGGATCCGATAGTACCGACGCCTTCATTTTTGCGTGTATTCCTGTAATTTTCTTTTACGGAAGTTTATATTTTAAAGCTAAAGCTGAAGAAAAACGACCCATTGGAGCCTTACTCTCCATTTTTGCTGTTGTCATTTTGTTTTGGGCGGTATTCAAATTGAATGGATCGGCCTTAAACAATTGGGGTGATAAATATACCGACCGAGAATTAACGGGAACAGCACAACAGATTGGTTCGAAACTTGTACTCGTCGATACGTTACATTATAAAAAAGACAGTGTAGCTTTGTATGACGAATATTTCCGTATTCAAAAGAAAGATGGCGAAGTTGTAAAAACGGTCGATTATCCTTTATATTTCCGTAATGTAGCTCCAGACAAGAAACCGCAAGAAGAAGCCTCCGTTTACACCTGGTCGTCCAATTTGAGTCAGTCCATCAATCCCGGGTGGGTGATTCTACTAACGCCTTTGGTGGTGGCTTTTTTTACCTTTTTACGTCACCGACAAAAAGAACCTACAACCCCTACCAAAATTGCATTCGGATTATTGATTTCGGCCTTGTCCGTACTGGTCATGGTCGCGGCTGTAAAGGCAGGACAAAATGGTGCTGAAAAAGTATCCGTTTGGTGGTTGGTAGCCAACTATGGTGTGATCACTATTGGGGAGTTGTTTTTGAGTCCAATGGGTTTGTCGGTGGTATCCAAATTGAGTCCCCGTAACATCACTTCCTTAATGATGGGCGGTTGGTTTTTGGCAACTTCTATCGGTAATAAATTATCTGGGGTATTAGCGAGCATGTGGGACAGTTACGAAGACAAATCCAATTTCTTCTGGCTAAACTTTGCCTTGCTTTTATTTGCCGCCTCACTCATGTTTATTCTTTTGAAACGATTGAACGCGGTGATGCGTGAAAATGGAATTCGCTAATGGAAACAACAATCGAACAAATTCAAGATTTTAAAGGGAAATACCCAAAACAATTGTGGTATTTATTCTTTAGTGAAATGTGGGAGCGCTTCAGCTTCTACGGGATGCGCGGAATGCTGGCAGTTTTTATGGTGAGTCAGCTAAATATGAGTGAAACAACTGCCAATTTACAATATGGAGCTACACAAGCGTGGGTGTATGCCTTTACATTTATTGGGGGCTTGTTTGCCGATAAAATTTTAGGCTTACGTAGGTCCTTGTTTTGGGGAGGAATTCTGATGATTATTGGTAGTGTAATTCTCGCCATTAGCCCCAAAGAATTATTTTTTACTGGAATCGGATTTACCATTGTGGGAACGGGTTTTTTTAAGCCCAATATTTCATCTATGGTTGGACAATTGTATCGAGACAATGATCCTCGACGTGATGCGGGATTTTCATTGTTTTATGCTGGGGTAAATTTAGGAGCATTAATCGGTGGTTATATCTGTATTGCTGTGGCTAACGGATCTATGTGGAGTTCCTTTGTGGCTGAAAACTTGCGCTGGAATTATGCGTTTGGTTTTGCCTCTATCGTCATGATTATTAGTTTACTGACCTTTACGCAAACCCAAAAAAGCTTGGGCGAAATTGGATTGTCACCGCTGACCCATATGGAGGTCTCAAAACGTAAAGGCTTAGAGATTGGAACCTATATTGCTTCTTTGATTTTTATTCCAATTATCATAAAAATGGTAGCCAATACAACCTATACCGATTATTTTATGATGGTAATCGGACCCTTATCGGTGGTTTATCTTTTTTATGAAATGAAGAACTTTTCGAAAGCAGAAAATTTAAAGTTATTAGCGGCCCTAATTTTTATTGTTTTCTCTATTTTCTTTTGGGCTTTCTTTGAACAAAGTGGAGGCTCCCTGAGTTTGTTTGCCGCAAATAATTTACAAAATAGAGTGCTCGGAATCGAATTAGACCCCAATGGAGTCAACAATTCTGCCAATTCACTTTTTGTAATTGTTTTCGCTGCTTTGGTAGGAATGGTTTGGGTTTGGATGGCTAAAAAGAAAATTGAGCCTAATACGGTCGTCAAATTTGGATTGGGATTCTTGTTCTTGGCAGGTGGTTTTTGGGTATTTTATTATACCAAATTCTTCGCAGGTCCCGATGGAAAAACCTCGTTGGATTTGTTTACATTGGGATGGTTTGTTATCACCTTTGGCGAGTTGTGTTTATCGCCAATAGGCATGAGTGCGATGACCAAATTATCACCCCAAAAAACCCAAGCCGTGATCATGGGAATGTGGTTTTTGGCCAGTGCTTACGGACAGTATTTTGCAGGACTACTCGGAGCAGGAATTGCCGAAGCCTCTAAAAATGCCACCAATCTTCAGAAACTCAACACGTATGCGGATGGCTACCAACAATTGGCACTCTATGCATTGATTGCTGGTGTCGTGCTCATCGTCATTTCGCCTTTGGTCCGAAAATTGATGCAGGATGTGAAATAATTTGTAACTTTCGAACGTAATTTACTTTTGTTATGAAAAAAATTGTACTTGCTTTTTTGTTGCTCACAGGATTACAATCCCTACAAGCACAAGAAGGATTAACATGGCACACCGATATCAACAAGGCTATCGAACTTTCACGCAGTGAACAAAAACCCTTGTTCTTATTTTTCACCGGAAGCGATTGGTGCGGTTGGTGTATCCGTTTGCAAACGGAAGTTTTTAAAAAGCCAGAATTTATCCAATGGGCCAAGGAAAAAGTAATCTTGGTTGAACTCGATTTCCCACGACGTACGCCGCAAACTGATGCATTGCGTCAACAAAATATGCAATTGCAACAAGTTTTTCAAGTGCGAGGGTATCCCTCAGTGTATTTGGTAAAACCCACCGAAGTCAATGGCAAAACCAATTTCGAACAATTAGGTCAAACGGGCTATGTGGCAGGTGGCCCCGAAAAATGGTTAGCTGGCGCCAATGAAATGCTGACGCGCTATGTGCCCGACCCTAAGCCTAAAAAAGATAAAAAGAAAGCTTAAAATACGCTAAACGATCCCTTTTCTGAAGTATCATGAAAAGGGATTTTTAGTTGGTAACAGCATTCTTTCCACGATTTTCGCAATTGATACCCGTTGCTTCCGTCAAGCACAACCCAATCCGGGCGATTGCGTTGTAACCACGATTCAGGGCCACACCGCGGATTATTGGTCACAATCAAAATATGAGGACGAACTTTTGGGAAACGCCCTTTTTCATCGACCAATGCTATTTTCTTTCCCTTTAGCCAAAATCGATGTTGGCGCATGTCTTGTCTTAAAGCGGGTGCCATCCATCGGGATAAAGCAAACGCTTCAAGTATCATAAAGTCGGTATTATTTTTTGCTAAAAACCAATATTGATGGTGCTGTTGCTGGGCAATTAAAGTAGCTTTTCGTTGATGGAAAATAATCCATGCCTCTTCTTGCCAATGGTAATGCCGAATTCCGAAAATCACCAATTGAAAAACCAGTATACTCCCTAAGAAATTCCTGTAACTATAGAAGTTCTGCCGTTCCACCGTAAAAACTCCCATCACGATTATACCATACAAAAGGAGCATAGCCGTCAGATTCATCGGAATGCCACTCCATACCATTTCTTCTTGTGCTGCGATAAGGCGGATGATCCCATTCATTAGGTCCAATACCCACTGCACCAATTTTAATAAGGGCAACCAAATCCAGTTTAGATACGCCATTAAAACGCTTAAAAGTCCCAAACCCATCAAAACGCCCATTCCCGGTAATAAAAGTAAATTAGTCACGAAGAAAAGACCCGGAAATTGATGGAAGTAATACAACGACAAGGGTAACGTGCCCAATTGTGCCGCCAATGAAACGGAAAGTAAGTCGCGTATATACCTCAATATTTTGGAGCGCGGTGACCAAAGGTTTTGCAAAATAGGATGCAACCAGAGGATAAAAAAAACAGCAGTATAACTCAGTTGCAATCCCACGTCCCAAAGCGCATTGGGTTCCCAAAGTAAAATGAGAAATAAGGAGGTAAATAAGGTATTATAACTGTTACTGCTCCGCCGTAAGTAATCTCCCAATGCAAGTCCCGAAAACATGATCACCGAGCGTAATACGGAGGGCGCTAACCCTGCTAAAAATCCAAACGACCAGAGTCCTAGGATAATAATCACAATTTTGAAGCGTCGAAACCGCCGGGTATTGGGCAATGGTTTGAGTAGGGTTTGAAGAAAAATCAGGACAAAACCCACATGAAGCCCTGAAACCGATAAAATATGTACTGCACCCGCTTTTTGATAGGCTTGAATTAGATCGGCATTCATATCTTGCTGTTGCCCCAAAATCAGAGCCATGACTAGAGCCAAATCGGTCTCATTCAAGTGTTTTTTTAAACGTTGATGCACCGTTTGTCGAATGCCATCGGCTATAGAGGGGATGCTTTTTTGGGGAGGAGCAAGCGATTTTGAATTGGAGACCAAGAGTTGACCATACCAATGTTTGTTTTTTAAATAGGCACTGTAGTCAAATTGTCCCGGATTTGCGGCGGGTTGCAAAGGAAGGAAGAGACCCGTTACGCCGTACAAGCCCCCAATGGTATAGGTTTGCCTGTTTTTCGGAAAACCCACCACAATTTTTCCTACCGTTTTTTGACCGTTCCACTCGTGTACCTCTGCCACATAACGGGTTCGCGTTTTAGACGAACGTAATTGTGATTCTAAGGTAATAAAGAGGGTGCAGGGTTGCGATTTTTTGAGGAAATGCGTAAAGTGATAGGGATTTCGCTGCGGATTATCCATAGCAATCCGCATCCCACCGATACCCACAAATACCAGTAATAGCAAGCCCCCAAGCAAATAAGGTGGCTTTATATATTTTCGCGTGTAATAATGGATGACTCCTACGGTAAGCGCTGAAAAAAGTATACCGTATGCCCATAGAACTGGGGGAATAACAAATATTTTCCCAAGAAAAAGTCCAATAATAAAGGCGAGGGTAACTCGTATCAGCGGAAATTGAATGGCTTTCATATTCCGGCGTTTAGATGTTACGATTTACTCGATAACCCTATTCACCTGTGCAAAAGTTCGTTGGTAGTAAGGCTCTTTAGTGGAGGAGACAACAACGCCTAACTGTGTTGACGAATGTACAAATTTTATTTCATCTGCCGATACTTCCGTAATCATTCCCACATGATTTATGGTACGGCGTCCATTCGTTCGGAAAAAAATCAAATCCCCACGGCGGTATTCATTTCGATCCAACACCCTACCGATACGAGCCATCTCGTGTGAACTGCGCGGGAGAATAATATCAAATGTTTTAAAGGTAGTAAACATTAAACCACTGCAATCAAATCCGTTGCGACTTGTTCCGCCACCGCGGTAAGGCGTCCCCAGAAAGTCCATTGCATTATTGATTAATTGTTCTGTGAGGTAAGGTGTATCATCACTGGTAACCACAATATCCTCGTCGTTTTGATCCAGAATCAAGGGCGTTTTCTTGGGTTTGGTTTCCGAAATGCTTTCAGGTTCTCTGACCACCGCAATTGTTTTTACTTTTTTGGGTGTTGATGAGGAAGTTTGATTGACAGTTGTTGAGGCTACTCCGGTATTACTTTTGGGCGTGTAAGGTGTGTAAATTTTCTTTTTTTGCGCTTCTTTTTTGGAAGTTACAATAGCCGTTTGGTTGGGTTTACAGGAAACCAAAAGTAGTGCGACGATGATATAATTCCAAACTTTATGCAAACTCAAAAATTTTGGCAAAGATAAAACAAAGCCAGCTAAATTAGGCTGTTAAAATGTTCCTAATATGCTGGGCCGTTCTTTGGCTAGCGCCTCCACCACCTAATTTTTGTTCCAATTCGACATACTCTTTAACCATTTTTTCGCGCTCCGGTCCCGAAAGAATTCGGGTAAGTTCAGCTTGTAATCGCTCGCGATTGAGGTCGTTTTGAATCAATTCAGTTACTATAGGTTGATCCATAATTAAATTGACCAACGAAATGTATTTCAAAGTGATGATTCTTTTGGCAATTTGATAGGATATGGGATTGGCTTTGTAACATACGATTTCGGGAACTTTAAAAAGGGCGGTTTCCAGCGTTGCTGTGCCCGAAGTCACCAAGGCCGCATGAGCACACGATAGTAAGTCATAGGTTTGATTAGCCACAAATCGTACCCGCTCTGAATCCAAGAAAGGGGCGTAAAAAGCATAGTCCAAACTCGGAGCCCCTGCAATAACAAATTGGTATTCGGGAAAGTCGGGAACAACCGACAACATGATTTCGAGCATTTTGGAAACCTCTTGCTTGCGACTTCCGGGCAGTAAGGCGATGATCGGTCGATCGTCCAGTTGTGCTTGGGTTCTAAACAATTTTTCATCGGTAGGAGTGCGTTGTTGAATGGCGTCCAATAGCGGATGGCCTACAAAATGAACCGGATACTGGTGTTTTTGCTCAAAATAGTCTTTTTCAAAAGGTAAAATAACATACAACGCATCTACATCGCGCTTGATTGCCTTGATACGGTTTTCTTTCCACGCCCAAATTTGAGGTGCAATGTAGTAATGGGTTCGAAATCCTTGCTGTTTCGCCCATTGTGCAATACGCATATTAAATCCAGGATAGTCGATAAACAAGATGACGTCGGGTTGAAAAGCCTGAATGTCTTTTTTGCAAAAACGAATATTTTTTAAAATCGTCCCCAAATTCATCACCACTTCGGCAAATCCCATAAAAGCCAAATCGCGGTAGTGTTTGACCAAAGTGCCACCCACCGCCTGCATCAAGTCACCACCCCAAAAACGAATTTCGGCCTGTGGGTCCTCGTTCATAAGGGCTTTCATTACATTCGAACCGTGTAAATCTCCCGAAGCTTCGCCTGCTATGATATAGTATTTCATGGGTTAAAAAAATAAGGTGGAAAGGGTAAGTACAGCTACGGCAATAATGATTCCGTACCCCATCGCTTCTTTTTTTCGCGACAGGAAAATAAAAAAGGGGAGCAGATTCAATAACGATCCCAAAGCGATGTATTTTCCCAATAAATCCCCATTTTGAAGGGATTGCCAATCAAAATTCGGACTTAAAAAGGAAAAAAGTAGCGCGACCAAAAGCAAGCCTGCGCCGGTGGTAAGGAGGCCTAGTGCGAAGCCTATTATTAGTTCTTTCTTATTCATTTTCGAAATTCCAACGGTTTAAAATAGGAATGGCATGATGTGCCGTGAGGTCAAATTGAACGGGCACGATAGAAACAAACCCTTGTGCAAGTGCCCATTCATCGGTATCTTCCCCTTTGTCTAAATTAATAAATTCACCCGTCAACCAATAGTATTCCTTTCCAAAGGGTGATAATCGTTTATCAAATTTTTCTTGCCAATACGCATGCGCCTGTCGGCAAATACGAATTCCTTTGATGGCCTCGGCAGGAAGATTCGGGAAGTTTACATTTAATACGGTACCCGAAGGTAATCCTTCTTCTAGTACCCGTTGCACGATGCTTCGAATGTAGGTTTTTGCGGGCTCAAAATTGGCTTCCCAACTGAAATCTTGCAACGAAAAACCAATAGCAGGAATCCCTTCTATACCCGCTTCAACAGCGGCACTCATGGTTCCCGAATAAATCACGTTAATGGATGAATTGGAACCATGATTGATACCCGATACGCAAAGGTCAGGCTTCCGTTTGATCAATTCATGTACGCCCATTTTGACACAATCCACGGGAGTTCCTGAGCAACTGTAGGCCGTTATGCCTGCGCCAAATGGACTCACTTTTTTTACATGCAACATGTCATTCACCGTAATTGCGTGACCCATGCCACTTTGGGGACTGTCGGGCGCAACGACTACCACTTCACCCAAGGTTTGCACAACCTCAATGAGGGCTCGAATTCCCGGGGCTGTAATACCGTCGTCGTTGGTGACTAAAATCAAAGGTTTGGATTCCATAATTCAATTTGAAGTTGTAACAAAAGTACATATTTTGGGACTCATTGGGGACATTTTTCCTAACTTTGGGTCGTTGTCTGAGTTTAACAAAAATTTAGACGGTATTCCATCGGGATGGCATGATTTTTTATATAATTTAGGAACACTTAATGAATGCAATTGTGAGTTTTATGAAAAGACATTATAAAAAAATCCTTATTGTGCTGGTGGCAGCCGTGGGGTTATGGAGCTTTATGCCTAAATCTAAAGACGGTGATCCTGAAAAAGATAAATTGCTCCTTGAATTATTAACCTATGTTATTGAAAAGGGGCACTACAGTCCTTCAGAAATTAATGATACCTTTTCAAAAGGAGTGTACAAAGAATATATTGAAGCTTTGGATCCTTCTAAACGTTTCTTTTTGCAATCGGATATCGACGAATTTGCTCAGTATGAAACCAAAATTGACGACCAAATTGTCAATCGTGACCTTACGTTTTTTAACCTGACCTACGATCGGTTGATCCAGCGTATGGAGGAGAGTCGTGCCTATTACAAAGAAATTTTAGACAAACCCATTGACTATAAGGTGGATGAGTCCATAAATACAGATTATGAAAACGCGCCTTATTGCAAAAATGTTGCCGAATTGAAAGAGCGTTGGCGTAAGCAAATTAAACTTTCTACGTTGGCTTCGTTGGTTGAAAAGCAAAAACTTCAAGAAAAAGGTACTGATAAAAAAGAGGTTAAAGTTGAAGTAAAAACCTACGAACAGCTTGAGAAAGAAACCCGTGAGAATGCCTTAAAATCGTTGAATGAGAATTTTGACTTCATCAAAGACCTAACCCGTACGGATTGGTTTTCGGTATACATTAATGCCATTACAACACGCTTTGATCCGCACACCTCTTATTTTGCACCCGAAGACAAAGAACGCTTTGATGTGAGCATGAGTGGAAAATTAGAGGGTATTGGAGCACGATTGCAAAAGAAAAACGATTACACTGAAATTACAGAGTTGATTTCTGGGGGTCCAGCATGGCGCGGTAAAGAATTGGAAGCCGGTGACGTGGTCCTAAAAGTGGCTCAAGGTAATGGCGAACCTGTGGATGTCGTTGGAATGCGTTTGGACGATGTGGTTAAAAAAATCAAAGGCCCGAAAGGAACTGAAGTTCGACTTACTGTAAAAAAACAAGACGGTTCCTTAAAAGTGATTTCCATTATTCGCGATGAGGTTGAAATCGAAGAAACGTATGCTCGTTCAAGTATCGTAGAGAAGAATGGGGTAAAATATGGCATTATCTACTTGCCTAAGTTTTATATCGATTTTGAAAACAAAGACAGTCGTGATGCGGCCAAAGATGTAGCCATTGAAGTCGAGCGTCTTAAAAATGCAGGTGTAGAAGGATTGATTGTAGATGTGCGTGACAATGGCGGAGGTTCCCTCAAAACGGTAGTCGACATCAGTGGCCTTTTTATTGATCAAGGTCCTATCGTACAAGTTCGTTCTGCGGCTGGCCGAAAAGAAGTATTGTACGATCGTAATCCTAAAGTCGCTTGGGATGGTCCGCTTGTGATCATGACCAACGAGTTTTCAGCCTCAGCTTCCGAGATTTTGGCTGCGGCTATGCAAGACTATAAGCGGGCTGTGATTCTAGGCAGTAAGCAAACTTATGGTAAAGGAACTGTTCAAAATGTAATCGACTTGAATCAATTTGTACGTGGAAGTACCGTGGGCGATTTGGGTGCTTTAAAAACGACAACTCAAAAATTCTATCGAATTAACGGCGGTTCGACCCAATTGGAAGGGGTGAAAAGTGATGTGGTTATGCCCGATAAATACGCGTATTTGGAAATGGGCGAACGCGACATCGATAATGCGATGCCTTGGGATAAAATCGATCAGGCGCCTTATAAAACATGGTCTAACCAACCGAACTATGATTTTGCGTTGGCCAATAGTAAAAAACGGATCAGTGCTAGTCCGCAATTGAAATTAATTGATGAAAATGCAAAATGGTTGTATAATCGCAACGACATCACCACCTACAGTTTGCAAATCGACAAATACAAGCAGGAGCAAAAGCAGTTGGATGAAATGAATAAAAAGTTCAAAGCGATTTCTGAATACAAAAACAATTTCGAGTTTAAGTCATTGCCCAATGAAGAGGAGCAAATGAAAACCGATATTACGCTAAAGGAAAAACGCGAACGTTGGCATGAAAACCTCTCTAAAGATATTTACATTGAGGAAGCCATTCATGTCTTAGACGACTTGCAAAATGGAGCCAATAAAGGCGTTTCCAATAAAGTGAAAAAAGAGAAATTATTAAAGTCATAAAAAAAAGTCCCGATTAGCTCGGGACTTTTTTTATCTCGGCTTATTCAAATTGGCTTATATCTTTTCTAAGTCTTTTTGTTCCGCAGCGATGCGTTCCTACTGCTTTTGGATTTGTTCTCTTGTTTTGGTTATAGCTTCCGTTGACAAACGATTTTTGTCGATGTCACGATTCAAGTCTTTTTGCATTTTTTTGAGCCTTTTCTGTGCTTTTTCCATTTTGGTCATGGCTTTTTCAAGCGTTTCTTGTTGCTTGCGCATCGCTAATGAATCGGAGAGGGGTTGTTGCGCATGAACAGGGATAAGACCCATGGCAAGCAAGTCCAATGGAATAGGAGTTTTTTGTTGGGTAAATTAATTAGTTACCTATAAAGTACAGCTATTTATAAAAGAACTGTGATAAATGGTGTTAAATATACCTACCATTCATTGACTTTGTTGGCATCCATTTTTAGGAAGATAAAAAGTAGAATGGTAAAGCCCCAGAGTCCGGATCCTCCATAGGAAAAGAAGGGTAATGGGACTCCAATCGTTGGAAATACACCAATCACCATGGCAATATTCACAAAAAAGTGGATAAATAAGATGCCTGCCACGCAATAGCCATACACCCGACTAAACTTTGTTTTTTGCCGTTCCGCCAAGTAAATGATTCGTAAAATTAATCCCGCAAAAAGTGCGATTACCAATAGGCTTCCTGTAAAGCCCCATTCTTCCCCTACTGTGGTGAAAATGTAGTCAGTGTGCTGCTCAGGGACAAATCCCCCCTTGGTTTGCGTACCTTCCAAATATCCTTTTCCAAACCATCCCCCCGAACCAATGGCAATTTCAGACTGGTTAGTGTTATACCCCACTCCTTTTAAGTCCACCTCTTTCCCCAATAAAATATTAAAACGATCACGGTGGTGTTGTTTGAACACATTGTTAAACACAAAGTTTACCGAAAACGTAAAGGCCGTAACCATAAAAAACATGAGAATACTGGCAAAAATATTGCGGTCAACCAATCGACTGCGGTAATAATTAACAACCAAAGCCAACGCAGTAAGTCCGATCACGATGTAGGGATTATTCGTCGCCAAAGTGAGGATAAACAATAGAATGGCAATAAAACCAGTAACCAAATACCAGCCCGGCAATCCTTCGCGATACAAGACAAAAAAGAAGACAAAATAAATCAGTGCACTTCCAGGGTCGGGTTGGGGAAGGATCAACATTACCGGAAGAAAAACAATAAATAAGGCTTGTAATTGCCGTTGCATTTCCCGCAAATTGACTTGTACATCGCTCAAATACTTCGCCAATGCCAAGGAAGTAGCTGCTTTGGCAAATTCTGACGGTTGTATGGTAAAACTACCGATGCCATACCAACATCGTTGTCCGGCGATTACTTTTCCAAACGCAAATAATCCAAGTAAGGATAGTAGCGAAACTGCAAAAATAATAATCGAATACTTCTCATAGAATTTAGCTTCTACCGCCAAAACCGTAAAAATGATGGGGATAGAAAATAAGATAAACAAAAACTGTTTCCCATAAATTTGGCTGACATCAAAGATAGACGCATCTTCAGTAGCTCCCGACAACGATGACGAATAGATGTTCAACCACCCTAAGATGACCAAAATAAAATAGATGACGATACTGATCCAATCGATATTGCTGGTGACGCTTTGGTTTCTCATGGGGCTGTTTTACGTAGCGTATCGGGTTTGACTTCTGGTTTTTTGCCGGCGAGTGAATCTTGTCGCTTTTTCACTTTAAAGAGACTGTCTTTTACGCGTGCATTTAAAATACCAATACTATCTTGGTGCTTTTGAGGATATAATTTTTGGTATTGATCTTGTAAACTACCTTGGAGCATACGCTTTTCAAAGTCAGCTCGGGTAATTTTTCCTTTAAGGTATTTTTCAATCATCAAGGTGGCAATCGGACCAGCCCATCGTTTTCCCCAATATCCGTTTTCCACAAACACAGCGATAGCGATCTTGGGGTTGTCTTTGGGCGCAAAAGCCACAAAAATAGAGTGGTCTTGTAATTTGGTTCGCTTGCCGTTTATCACCATAAAGTTTTCGGCAGTTCCCGTTTTTCCACAAATTTCAATCCCTTCCACTCCTAATCCTGAAGCGGTACCTCCAGGACCATACACCGCATGCATCCCTTCAATAATTGGGTCAAAATACTTGCGATCGATCGTGGTTTGATGCTTTTCTCGGAATTTCGGGTCAATGGAACCTCCCTTTATTTTTTTGATGATATGAGGTGTGTAATAATAGCCGCGATTGGCAATGGTAGCCATAAAATTAGCCAATTGCAAAGGACTCATCAACACCTCCCCTTGGCCAATGGCATTGGAAACAATAGTTTTTCCATCCCATTTCCATCCAGCATAGGTACGATTGTATATTTTGGAAGTAGGGATATTTCCGCGAACCCCAATGGGCAAGTCATAGCCCATAAAATCGCCCAAACCAAAACTGCGAAGATGCTTTGCCCAAAGGTCAACCCCATAGCCATGATCATTGTACTTATTGATCAATCGGATGTAGGAACTAGAAAAATAAGTGTTGCACGATTCATAGATGGCACGATGAAGTTGCACAGGGCCACCCGAACAGTGGCAGCGCATAAAACGACCGCGGGCATAACTAAATCCGTGGTTACATACAAAACGCGTGCTGTCGCTAATCACACCTTCTTGTAGAGCGACTAATCCGGTTAAGATTTTAAACGGAGAACCCGGGGTGTATTGTGCAAGTAAACCTCTGTCATACAATGGTTTAGCAATAGAATCGCGGTAGAGTGTATTGTAGTTTTTCGAACGTTGACGCCCTACCAAAAGCGCAGGGTCGTAATTGGGTGAAGTGACTAAGGCCAAAATTTCACCCGTCTTAGGTTCAATGGCCACGATACCGCCCCATTTATTGGTCATTAATAACTCACCGTATTCTTGCAAATCGCCATCAATCGTAAGTGTAATATCACTTCCTTGTTTGGCAATCGTATCGTATTTTCCCTCTTTATACGATCCGATTTCGCGATTGAACTTGTCGCGTAAAATGTGTTTCACCCCTTTTTGTCCCCGAAGTACTTCCTCATAACTTTGTTCAATCCCTTGTTTTCCAATCAAATCACCAGGTTTGTAGTACGGATTGCTTTTGATGATGGCCTCGTTTACTTGGGTAATAAAACCAAAAACATTGGCTCCAAAACTCACTTGGTAATCGCGAATAGAGCGTTTTTGAATATAAAACCCATTGAACTTGCGGATTTTCTCTTGAAATGCTGCGTATTCCAACTTGTTCAATTGTGGTAAAAAAACGGAAGGAAGCATCGGACTGTAGACGCGGGCTTTTTCTAAACGTTTGATAAAAAAAGCTTTGTCAATATCCAATAATCGGCAAAATTCAAGGGTATCAATATTTTTTACCTCTCGAGGAACGACCATGATGTCATACGAAGGTTGATTAGCAATCAGTAGTTTTCCATTTCGATCATAAACATAACCGCGTTCGGGATAGTCGTATTTGATTTTTATCGCATTATTTTCTGATTTCAGTTTGAACGAATCGTCAATAATTTGCAAATAGAAAATACGAATCAATAACAACGAAGCCGTTATGATTACCAAAGAGGGAAGTAATACCTTTCTCATCGTTTACTAGGCTTGATTAAGTAAATGATCAAAATGCACAAAATCACGGTAAACAAAGTACTTACAAGGGTGCGTAACAAAATACTCCAAAAGAATTCCAAAGTAAACACCTCAATAAGGAACAAGGTCAGATGATGTACCGCCACAGCAATCAATAAAAACGAGAAACGTTCGGGCGTGAGCACATCGTTGAGTTTTACCGTTTGGTATTCATAACTTAAACCAAAGGAAAACTTAAATATAGAAGGTCGAATATACGCCAACATTAAGCAAGCAGCCGTGTGAACGCCTCCCGAATTGCAAAATAAATCCATGAGAAAGCCCAAGAGAAAACTAGCTCCCAGCAATCCGTATTTATTTCCATTTACAGGAAAAAGAATAATAAAAAGGATATAGGGATATGGGTTAATAAACCCCAAAAAGTTAATGTTGTTAAATAATACAACCTGCGCCAAAAGGAGCAACACAAAGCGAGCCAGATTGAAAAGTAAGCTGCTACTGTTCATTATTTTTTTGTGTTTTCTTTTCCAAGGTTAATATTTCCTGACGATCGCGATTTCGAATGATGTATATATGACCTAAACTCGTCATGTCATTAAACAATCGAACATCAAGCGTATAATAATTGGTTTGATCATCGGTGTAAATTTTTTCAATGGTACCGATGTTAATGTTTTCTGGGAAAATGGTAGACTGTCCACCCGTTACAATGGTATCGCCTTTGCGAACCGAGGCCAATCGGGGAACATCAATCAATTGAACAAATCCTGTATTTTTTCCATTCCAAATCAAAGAACCGATATGATTGGATTTCTTGATTTTGGCATTGATAGGGGATTCTGTATTTAAAATACTCAAAACGGTTGCGTAGTTAGGCGATACATTTTCAACAATACCCACGATTCCCAAACTATTGATAACACCCATTTCGGGACGAATTCCATTTTTGGCTCCCGAGTCTAGCGTAAGGAAGTTGACTTGAGCGCTGTAGGAATTGTGAATGACTTTGGCGACAATTAAATCTGTTTTTTTAACTCCTTTAATAGTGTCCAATAATGGAACTTTTAATGTGTCTTTTCGATTGAATAAAATACTTTTCAATCGAGCATTTTCAAGCGCTAGTTCTTCGTTTTTCGTGCGAAGATTGAAGTATTCGTTAACGTTGTTGATTTGTTTGTAAACACCTCCCGTCAAAAAATTAGCTGAACTGATGACTTTACTTTTGTGGTAGGAGTGTGATTGAATAGTCAACGAAATGGCTGTCACCATAAGCAGCAAAAACAGCATACGATAGCTGTTTTTAAATATAAAATTGAAGATTTGCTGCATGAGTTACGCTAAAAATTCCTATTGCTGTTCCGTATTTTTGTGTTCTAAAATTAGTAAAAAATCAAATTACTTGATAAGAATACTTCTGAATTTCGGTATGTTTTTTAAAGCCATTCCAGTTCCTCGAACTACTGCTTTTAGCGGATCTTCGGCAATATAAACCGGAAGGTCAGTTTTTAAAGAAATTCGCTTGTCCAAACCACGTAGCATCGAACCGCCACCGGCTAAGTATATCCCGGTATTGTAAATATCAGCGGCTAGTTCGGGTGGAGTTTGCGAAAGCGTCTCCATAATCGCATCCTCAATACGTTGAATGGATTTGTCCAATGCTTTGGCAATTTCACGGAAAGAAACTTCAACCTGTTTTGGTTTTCCCGTCAACAAGTCACGTCCTTGTACCGACATATCATCTGGAGGTGATTCCAACGAATCTGTGGCTGCACCAATTGTAATTTTTATTTTTTCAGCGGTAGTTTCTCCTACAAACAAATTGTGTTGGGTACGCATGTAATAAATAATATCGTTTGTGAAAACATCTCCTGCAATCTTCACCGATTTATCGCAAACAATTCCCCCCAAAGCAATTACCGCAATTTCAGTAGTTCCCCCACCGATATCAACAATCATATTCCCTTTGGGTTGCATAATATCAATTCCGATACCGATAGCTGCTGCCATAGGTTCGTGAATCAAATACACTTCTTTCCCATTTACGCGTTCACAGGATTCTTTTACCGCACGCATTTCCACTTCAGTAATACCTGAGGGAATACATACTACCATACGTAAGGCGGGAGTAAACATTTTTTTCTTTAAAGCTGGAATACTTTTGATAAAAGCTTTAATCATTTCCTCTGAAGCCGCGAAATCCGCAATAACACCGTCCTTTAAGGGGCGAATGGTTTTGATGTTTTCATGCGTCTTCCCCTGCATCATATTGGCTTCTTTACCAACCGCAGTAATTTTTCCCGTGATACGATCGCGCGCGACGATAGACGGACTGTCGATGACTACTTTGTCATTATGAATAATCAGGGTATTAGCGGTACCAAGGTCAATTGCGATATCCTCGGTCATGAAATCGAAAAATCCCATACGATGTTACAGGGTATTAGTTTGTTATTTATGAATCAGCCTACAAAAATAATAAAATTAATGTTTGAAATGACGCGTTCCTGTAAATACCATAGCAACATTATTTTCGTTGCAATATGCAATACTCAATTCATCTTTTATTGAGCCTCCCGGTTGAATAACTGCCGTTATTCCCGCATGATGGGCAATCTCTACACAATCTGGAAATGGGAAAAATGCATCACTGGCCATCACTGCTCCATTAAGGTCAAACCCAAACGAACGCGCTTTTTCAATGGCTTGGCGAAGGGCATCAACGCGTGAAGTTTGTCCCGTACCCGAAGCAATCAATTGTCCGTTTTTGGCTAAGACAATGGTATTGGATTTGGTGTTTTTACAAATTTTGGAGGCAAACAATAAATCATCAACTTCTTGTTCGGTGGGCTTATTAGTAGTCACGTAAGAAAGTCCGTTTTTGGTGTCTGTGACCGAGTTTCGATCTTGCACCAACAAGCCATTTAAACAGGTTCTAACTTGTTGCTGGGGAAGTTCAGTGGGGTGTTGCACCAAAAGGATACGGTTTTTCTTTTCTTGCAAAAGGGTAAGCGCCTCAGGTTCAAAAGAAGGCGCAATAACGACCTCGCAAAAAAGTTGGTTAATTTCATCCGCCGTCGCTTTATCTATGGTGTTGTTGGCAATTAATACACCACCAAAAGCTGAGGTAGGATCGCCTGCCAAAGCCTCTAAATACGCTTCTTTCATAGAAGCGCGTGTGGCCAAACCACAAGCGTTATTGTGTTTGAGGATTGCAAATGTAGGATCACTATCCTTGAATTCTAAAATTAAATTGACCGCAGCATCTACGTCCAAAAGGTTGTTGTAGGACAATTCTTTGCCGTGAACCTTCGTGAATAAAGCGTCAAAATCCCCAAAGAAAAACCCTTTTTGATGCGGATTTTCGCCGTAACGTAGCGTTTGCCCTTGATCGGAACTCATTTTATAAATAGTCTCCTCTTGGTTGAAATAATTAAAAATAGCCGTGTCGTAATGCGAAGAAGTGTGAAAAGCTCTTGCTGCCAAAAATTGACGCTGCTCCAAAGTTGTACTTCCATTGCCCGATTCAAGAAGGTCTAAAAACAAGCGATACTCATTTACCGAAGGAACAATGACTGTATCTTTAAAATTTTTGGCGGCTGCCCGAATGAGCGAAATCCCACCGATATCAATTTTTTCAATAATATCCGCTGCAGAAGCTCCTGAAGCAACGGTTTTTTCAAAAGGATACAAATCCACAATGACCAAATCCAATTGCGGGATGTTGTAGTTTTGCATTTCTTCCACATCCGACGCATGATCTTGACGGTTCAAAATGCCCCCAAAAATTTTAGGATGTAAGGTTTTTACACGACCACCTAAAATGGAAGGATAATCAGTCACTTCTTCAACGGGAATGACGGGAATTCCAAGGTTTTTAATAAATTCTTCGGTCCCTCCAGTAGAATATAAAGTTACATTTAGCTCGTGAAGTTTACGAACGATGGGCTCGAGTCCGTCTTTCGAAAATACCGAAATCAGGGCCGACTGAATAAGTTTTGTAGTCGTCATGTTGTTGTGTTTAGTAAGGCGCAAAAGTAGCGTTTTTTCACCCTATTTTTCAAGTGAATTTTAAAATAAAAAAGAAGATTTTGTCTCGCTTGTAACAATTGCCGACAAACCGCTACTTATGGAGTGTAAAGACAAAAGTTGTATGCTTTTATACCTTCGGTTACTCAACGAAAGTTTCGGATTTGCGATGAATGCGTTGCGCAATAACAAGTTGCGTACGTTTCTTTCGTTATTGGGAGTTACCATCGGTATTTTTTCTATTATCGCCGTATTAGCAGCCGTGGATTCTTTAGATCAAAAAATCAAAAAAGAGTTAAGCAGTTTAGATAAAAATACCATTTATTTATTCAACGATACTTTTGGGCCTTCGTCAGTGCCAGCATGGAAGCGCGAGCAATTTCCAAATGTCAATTATGCGGAGTTTGAATACTTACAAGAAAACTTGCCCGATGCTGCTCAAATGTCGTATCAGATTTTTCTAAAATGGGAAAATGTGAAATACGAAGATAAAACCATGTCCAATGTTAATGTTGTGCCCGTTACCCATACATTCATTGATATTCAAGGTTTTGAGTTTACTGAGGGTCGTTTTTTCAACGCATCAGAGTCCAATTCAGGGGCTACGGTGGCGGTTATAGGTGCCGAATTGGCCGAGGGACTTTTTGGGACTTTAAACCCTTTAGGTAAACAAGTGCGCATGTACGGACAACGGTTTACCATTGTCGGGGTTTTAGAGAAAAAAGGAGATGGGATGTTCGGAAATGACGATACGTCGATTATCATCCCCGTTAATTTTATCCGTCGGGCTTTGGGTGAAAATAAATCGATGACGCCAGTCATTGTGATTAAACCCGTGAAAGGAGTAGATATGGAAGCTTTTAAGGCCGAATTGACGCAGAAGTTGCGCAATTACCGCGGGATGAAAGTTGACGAAGACAATAATTTCTTTATCAATGTTTTTTCTGGATTTACCGATTTAATCGATGGAATTATTAGCTCGATGAACATCGGTGGGTGGATTATTGCGGCTTTCTCGTTGTTGGTCGGCGGATTTGGAGTGGCCAATATCATGTTTGTTTCCGTAAAAGAGCGTACTAACCTGATTGGTATTCAAAAATCATTGGGAGCCAAAAACCGATTTATCCTTTTTCAGTTTCTTTTTGAAGCTGTCATCCTTTGTCTTTTCGGTGGATTGATAGGAATCGGCTTGGTTTGGATGCTCACGATTCTTCTGACTTCCGCCTTGGATTTTGAATTTATTCTTAGTATTGGTAATGTTTTAAAAGGAACAGGTTTGGCCGTATTAATTGGAGTAATTTCGGGAATTCTACCCGCTATTTCCGCCGCCCGATTAGACCCTGTGGAGGCGATTCGCAGTGGTATGTAAGTTGTATTTGTGTTAGTTTGTTATAAATAGAAAAGCACGGTCATTAGAAACCGTGCTTTTTTTAATTTTTATCCCTAAAACAATTAACGAATGGGTCGGTTTAAAATAAGATCCAAATAGAGGTTTACTTTATTTTTCAATTCTTTACGGTGCGCGATAAAGTCCAAGAAACCGTGTTCCAAAACAAATTCAGCCGTTTGAAATCCTTCCGGTAAATCTTTTCCTGTAGTGTCGCGAACAACACGTGGTCCCGCAAAACCAATTAAGGCGCCTGGTTCAGAGATGTTGATGTCCCCCAACATAGCATACGAGGCTGTGGTTCCTCCGGTGGTGGGGTCAGTACATAAGGAAATGTAGGGAATTTTTTTATCGGCCAACTGAGCTAATTTAGCCGATGTTTTTGCTAACTGCATTAACGAGTAAGCGGCTTCCATCATCCGAGCACCTCCCGATTTAGAAATCATCATAAACGGAATGTTGTGCTGCATAGCATAATCGATACCACGGGCAATTTTTTCCCCAACAACGGCACCCATCGAACCGCCAATAAAAGCAAAGTCCATACAGCAGACCACCAAATCTTCTCCTTTGGATTTCCCCACTGCAGTTCGAACCGCATCTTTCAATTTGGTTTTGTCCATGACTTCTTTTAATCGTTCAGAATATTTTTTGGTATCCACAAAACCCAACGGGTCTTTCGACGTCATTTTGGCATCCAATTCTTTGAATTCGTTGTTGTCAAAAAGAATTTCAAAAAACTCTTTACTGCCAATACGCACATGGAAATCATCTTCAGGACTTACCCATAAATTGCGCTCCAATTCATCGGCATCAACAATCTTACCCGTAGGCGATTTATACCAAAGTCCTTTGGGAACATCTTTCTTCTCTTCGGTAGCGGTTTTTATCCCTTTTTCTGTACGTTTAAACCAAGCCATAGTTTGTTGTATTAGGTAATGGAAATCATTACTTACGTCACAATGTGATCTGTAAGCGCTATTTCAAATTTTAAATTGATAAGGTGTTTACGTTATTCAAGTCGGCAAAAGCCTGCTCCAAACGGGTATTGAAAGTGACTTCACCTTCGCGAACCCATTTGCGTGGGTCGTAGTGTTTTTTGTTGGGTGAATCAGCCCCTTCTGGACTTCCGATTTGTGTTTTTAAATAGTCGATTTTTCCCGTCATATAATCGCGAATCCCTTCGGTAAAGGCAAATTGAAGGTCGGTGTCAATATTCATTTTGATTACACCATACGAAATGGCCTCACGAATTTCTTCCAAGGTAGATCCTGATCCGCCATGGAACACAAAATCGATAGGGTTGGCCCCTGTATTGTATTTTTCTTGAACGTAATCTTGCGAATTTTTCAAGATTTTAGGCGTAAGTTTTACATTACCAGGCTTATACACTCCATGTACGTTTCCGAAAGCGGCAGCTATGGTGAACTTAGGGCTGATTTTCATCAATTCTTCATACGCATAGGCTACTTCCGAAGGTTGAGTATAAAGTTTAGAACTATCAACATCTGAGTTGTCTACACCATCTTCTTCTCCACCTGTAATTCCTAGTTCGATTTCTAAAGTCATGCCCATTTTGCTCATTCGGGCTAAGTATTGTTGACAGATTTCAATATTTTCATGTAAAGGCTCTTCCGACAAATCAATCATGTGGGAAGAAAATAAAGGTTTCCCGGTTTCAGCAAAGTGTTTCTCGGACGCATCCAACAAGCCATCAATCCAAGGCAATAATTTTTTGGCACAATGGTCGGTATGTAAAATCACCGTCGCACCGTAAGCTTCGGCCAAAGTATGAATATGTTTTGCACCAGCCACAGCTCCTAAAATAGCCGCTTGTTCTCCTGCATTTGACAATCCTTTTCCGGCATTAAATTGCGCACCACCGTTAGAAAACTGAATGATAACAGGTGCTTTTAACTTCGCTGCTGTTTCTAGTGTACCGTTGATAGTACTGGAACCCACAACATTTACGGCAGGTAAAGCAAATCCTTTTTCTTTCGCGTAAGCAAATATCTTTTGAACTTCATCACCGGTAGCTACTCCGGGTTTAATGTGGTGTGACATGGTGTAGTTGTATTAATCGTTAAGCGACAAAAGTAAAAATAAAAAAAATTAGAACGGATAATTTATCCCGATATTTAGTACCGACTTCGATAAGGTTATCTCTCTCAGCCATTTGTTTTCAATCTGTTCCGAAGGATTGTAGGTTTTAAAACCAATGTCAAATCGCACGACAAACAAACCTTGGTCATAACGCAACCCCAAACCACTGCCTAGGGCAATTTCATCCATTGACTTCCAACCTTTGAATTGAAACGAAGCTTGTTCCACGTTGTCAAACACATTCCAAATATTACCCGCATCAGCAAAGAGCGCTCCATTGAATTTTCCAAACAAATTAAAACGGTACTCCGCATTGAACGCCAGCTTCATATTGGCCTCATTAAAATCGTTGATGCCTCCACTACTTCCGGGACCTAAACTGTAAGGTTGCCATGCGCGATTATCATTGGATCCTCCCGAAAAATAACTTCGCGAAAATGGAATTGAGTTTGAATTTCCAAACGGAACGGCCAAACCGGCAAAGGAACGAATAGCGATGACGCTTTTTCCAGCTAATTTCCAGTGCTTGATGTATTCGATCTCACCTTTTAAATATTGTGAAAATTCTACATCAAAAAAGGTGTTGGCTCCCGTTTGGGTTTCCAACTGTTTTGATGCGCGCGCCAACAATGCCAGAATATTTCCCGCTGATTCAATTTTCGTTCGAATGGAGTAAAAATCATTATCGTTGACCCCGCGATTGGTGGTTTTATAAAATGAAATGTTGGTGGCAAAGATGAGGTTGTTTTCGGTTAAACGTTTGCGGCGTTCTACAATGCTGCGAATCGTGCGTAAGTCAGTCGCTGATGGGGTAATTGTGGGGTTAGTGCCTAAAACGGCATTGATAAAGCCGTTAGCTCCCGCATCAATAATTAAATTGTTGTTGACATCAAAAAACAAGGGATCGGCATTGTAATTTAAAGCAAGAACATTCAAAACATCGAAGGAAGATCTGTAAATATTGAAATAGTTTCCAATATTCACATTTTTCACAAACTGAATATTTAAAAGGTCAAAACGAATGGTGGTATTTTTACGCGGCGTCCAATTGTAAGTAAATGTTCCCGTAAAGTTTTGTTTGTCCAAACCGATGTTGCGTTGTTTGGCATAACCAATCGTCATTGTCGTCGTGGGCAACATGGTTTTGGGGATAATTTTTTCAGTATTGAATGGGAAGAAGATACGCGGAAAATTTAGCTTGGCATCCAAACCGATTTCAGAAATGTTAAAAAAGGTATTGTTCGGATTGGCTAAGTCCTGAGAGGAACCCACATTTCCACGGAATCCAATTTCAAACGTTTCTGCTCCATTAAAAACATTGCGAATTCCTAAAGAGGTATTTCCAGAAATCCCAAAATCCTGAATATTTGAATGGGTGAAGTCAACGGAGGCTCCAAAGGTGTATTTTTTTCTGGGCGTTAAAAAAATATTGGCAATCAAGCCGTTGGGGTCCTTGGGGTCTTGTTGGTATTGAATAGTAGGGTATTTGAAAACCCGTAAATTACTCAAATATCGTGTTGTCAGGGAGGTGTTGTTGTCAGAAAACATACTTCCTTTGGTGATAAAAACAGCATCGGTAATGGCTTTGGGACGGTATTTTAATTTTTTCTCACTGTAGAGGATAAAATCTTTGTATGTAACGCTGTCTTTGCTTTTTATTTCGTTTTTATTGGTCGATTGATCGGTATAAATGGCTACTTTATTAATGGTATAGAGTTGAAAAGGGGCTGTTTTGGCGGTGTCATTTTCGCGGTAAGTGTAGTCTTTGATGAGTAAACGCACATTGACTTTGTTTTGTGTTCCCAAGGTATCCAGCGAGTACCGAATGTAGTTTTGTTGGAAAAGATAAGCTCCGTTATTACGAAACTCAGAGGTAATTCGATCCCGTTCGGCGTTGAGGGTTTCGGTTTCATAAGGCTTGCCCGATTTGATGAGGGAGCGCGCCACATTCAATCGAAATAATGAATCGAGCTTGGGACTCGAAATTTGAGGCTTCAAACTGTCAATCAGGTACGGTTTCTTGAGGTCAACACGGTAGCGAATGCCAATTTTTTTAGCCTTAGATGTGTCTTTTTCGATCGTTGTCGCTACATCAAAATAGCCTTTGTTGTAGTAAAATGAATTGAGGCGTTTGATTGATTTTTGTGTGCTGACGGAATCATATATGGCTGGCGGTTCACCTGTTTTCATCAAAAAATTACTCAATCCTGAAACGATAAACGATTTTCCTAAACGTTCCACTTGTTTGGCCGATAAAAAACGATTCAGCCGTTCTTGCCGTTTGGGTTTTCGTTGCAACCACTGTTTATAGGCGGTGTCAGCGTTTTTTTTGGCTAAATTATACAGTTGCAAACGAAGACGATAGCCTACTATAGAAGTATTGGGTTTTTGGTATAATTGCACGTAAACAGTCTCGTCACGGGTAGGTTTGCCGTTGAGCTCAATTTCATTTTTGACCAACAACCGTTTATTGTTGGGAACCCGTTGGGTAACATTACAGGCCACAAGAAAAAGGACGATTCCGGTGAATAATGCTATTTTTGTAACGTGGACGCGCAAAGGTTCAAATTTTAAATCCAAAAGTAACGTTTTTTTATGGTGAGCAAAAACCAAATCAAGTTAATTGCATCCTTACAGCAAAAAAAGTACCGAACTGCCGAGGGCCTGTTCATCGCCGAAGGAGTGAAGGTGATTTCCGAACTGTTGCACTCCCATTTTCAGCCCGTATATCTTTTTCAAACGGAAAATGTGTTACCCCCAACGGCCATAGTTCCTGAACTCATTACACCAGAAGTGTTGAAAAAAATGTCGGCTTTGCACGAACCCAACAATTGCCTTGGCGTTTTTAAAGTGCGAGAACCACAACCTATCGTTCAGGAGGGATTACTGATGGTTTTGGATTCTATTCGCGATCCGGGCAACCTTGGAACGATTATTCGGTTATGCGATTGGTTTGGCATAACACAAGTTATTTGTAGTGCAGCCACAGTCGATGTATACAATCCCAAAGTAGTGCAAGCCACCATGGGATCTTTAAGTCGCGTGTCAGTTGTACATACCGATATTGAAGCCTTTTTGTTTCAATCGAAATTACCCATTTATGGAACATTCATGGATGGAGATTCGGTTTATAAACAAGAGTTACCGCAATCGGCAATAGTATTATTGGGAAATGAAGCCAACGGTATTTCTGATACCGTCGCGCAACGAGTAACGCATCGTTTGTCTATTCCACGATTTGGCGATTTGCAACAAACGGAGAGTTTGAATGTGGCAACGGCAGCGGCTATATTTTTAAGTGAATTTCGTAGAGCGACTTAGTGGAACGTAAAATTAACCACAAAACCACGCGTACGGAAACCTGAAATGTTCCCTGTCCATGGACTATCGGGATTGTTGTCGCGTATGAGTTCATCGCCCATACCAAAGATTCCACGGATAGATGGCGAAAATTTGAAATATTCTAGATAAAGGTCAATTCCAAATCCGATTTCATAATTATTCGTCCACTGTTTTACTCTAAATCGTTGTTGGTAATTATCATCCAAAGACTTGGAATTACTTGACAAATTAAGGGTAGTATTGACACCACCTACCAAATACGGGCGCACATTTCCGACGCGTTTGGATGAAAATTTTAAAAGTAACGGAAACGAAATGTAGGTGGAACGAACTTCTCGCAAAGCGTCAATGGTTCGCGTAAATCCAGAATACGTAAGATTGCGTTGTGTATAATACAATCCGGGTTCAAAGCGCAAATCGAAATATTCATGTAAGCGAAGATTTCCCACCAAACCTACGTTAAATCCGGTCGTTCCATTGACCATTATATCGCGGGCGGGCGGGTTGATATAATCAATTTTGAAGTCAAAACTGTTAAATCCCAAAAAATAACCCCAATGCACTCGTTGCTTGTCAAAGTTCTCCAAGTTAATGATAGGATCTCTCGTAAACATCCCTTTGGATTGAGCGGTCAACCCTAACGAACAAAAACAAAACACGAATAAAAAATACCTCATAACTTATTTTGATGCAGTGTATATTGTGGCTACGCCAAAAGTTTGGGGCAGCGCTTTCACGTTAGTAAACCCAATTTTACGCAAAATATTGTTTAGTTGTTCCCCATAAGGAAAAACGGCTGCCGATTCGGAGAGGTATCCATAGGCCACATTGTCTTTGGAGAAGAGTCTTCCGATAATGGGAAGAATATTTTTGGTGTACAGTCGATATCCTTGTTTGAACGGTGTTTTTTCGGGAACTGAAGTTTCAAGTATGACAAAGATGCCGTTGGGTTTTAATACGCGTAAAATTTCGGCCAAACCCTTTTCTAACGTTTCAAAATTTCGAATACCAAACGAAACTGTGATCGCATCAAAATGGTTGTCGGGAAAAGGCATGTTTTCAGAATCCCCCAACACCATAGCGATACGGTTTTCGAGGGCACGGTCTTTTACTTTTTGTTTTCCTATTTCCAACATCCCCGAAGAAATGTCTAAGCCTGTGATTTTGGATGCGTTGGTTTTTGCCATCAGAATGGCTAAATCTCCCGTTCCTGTGGCGATGTCGAGAACGGTGTCGGGATTTTGCTCTTGCACAAGACGCAATACTTTTTTACGCCATTTAACATCGATGCCAAAGGAAATAACCCGGTTTAACCCATCGTAATTTCCTGAAATGGCGTCAAACATTTGTGTGACTTGTTCCTTTTTTCCTAAAG
This sequence comes from Flavobacteriaceae bacterium, assembly GCA_947463515.1. Taxonomy (GTDB): domain Bacteria; phylum Bacteroidota; class Bacteroidia; order Flavobacteriales; family Flavobacteriaceae; genus Flavobacterium. Next base: position 24,279 of record CANHRI010000008.1, on the reverse strand, counting down.
AGGAGTCTTTGTAAGGCGTTACATTTTGTGCCATAAGAGTGTGCTGATTTGCGCGGCAAAGGTACATAACTTGCCGCATTTTTACATAGCTTTATTTCCGGCGATAGGTACAATAGGTATACGAAACGGCATGTTTATCGTCGGCGGGGTGCGATTCAGTAGCGATTAATTCCCACTCTTCCTCTGGAATTTCTGGAAAAAAAGCGTCTGCTTCAAACGAAGCATGTACCCGTGTTAATTCGATAGTATCTGCCCAGCGCATGGCTTGATGGTAAATTTCTGCCCCACCTATAATATACGTTACTTGATCTTTAGGACAAACCGCTAATGCTTCTTCTAACGAGTGCACAACGATGCATCCTTCAAAGGTATAATCGTGTTGTCGAGTGATGATTACATGGGTGCGCTGTGGCAAAGGTTTGGGAAAACTTTCAAATGTTTTTCGTCCCATCACAATATAATGCCCTGTGGTTAATTCTTTAAACCGTTTGAAATCGTTGGGCAAGTGCCAAACCAATTGGTTGTCTTTTCCTAATGCATTGTTTTCAGCCGCAGCGGCTATTAAGGTAATCATGGATTTGTGTTTGAAGATGTAAAAATACGTTCTTTCAATCAAATGTGAGGTTGGAATTCTGTTTCCCGACGTTTTTTAGTCAAAATTTGACGTTTGTTTAGCTGAAAAAGGGTGAAATCAATATAAATGAAATTTACAATCCGCGATTAAGAAAACGTTTTCCTAAATTTTTTTGATGAGAAAAAAAACTAAAAAATAGTAAATGAACGATAATTTTCGACTGTTTTTGTGAATATCATAAATCGTATTTTGAACGATACAACCGCCGAAATATTTGCTTTACTTTGTTGCAGTAATCTATAAATGAAATAGTTATGGCGATAAAGAAACAGTTTGTAAAAACGAAACCGGTATGTAAAGTGACGTTTACTGTAGAAGCCAAAGAAGCGGCCACAGCTGCGGTTGTGGGAGATTTCAATGATTGGAATCTTGAGTCCGGTTCACTATCGAAGTTAAAGAACGGATCGTTTAAAGGTGCCTTTGATTTACCCAAAGACAACACCTTTGAATTTAGATATGTGGTGGATGGGGAATACCTCAATGACCCTGAAGCCGACAGCTACCGTTGGAATGCTTATGCCAACGCTGAAAACAGCGTTTTAGAAGTATAAGTTTTAGTTGGTTTGTTTTAAAATCCGCCCTGCAAGGCGGATTTTTTATTATATTAAATCAGCAGATTCGACGTCCTTTTGACGATTTTTAAACTGCTACAGCCCCCTTGATATGCGGATGTGGGTCATATCCCTCTAAGGTAAAATCTTCGTATTCAAAGGCAAATATATCCTTAACATTTGGATTGATTTTCATGGTAGGCAACGGGCGAGGCTCGCGACTCAATTGCAATTCCAATTGCTCAAAATGGTTGTTGTAAATATGCGCATCGCCAAACGTATGGATAAAATCACCCGGTTGTAAGTCGCAAACTTGTGCAATCATCATTGTCAAAAGAGCATAGGATGCAATGTTAAAGGGCACCCCTAAAAAGATATCGGCACTGCGTTGATAGAGTTGACACGATAATTTACCTTCGGCCACGTAAAATTGAAAAAAAGCATGACAAGGGGGGAGCGCCGCTTTTCCGTGGGCAACATTTTCGGCAAAAGATACCGAGGTGTCTGGCAAAACAGATGGATTCCATGCAGAAATCAGCATGCGACGGCTGTTGGGGTTGGTTTTTAAAGTAGTGATTAATTCGGTAATCTGGTCGATACTTTTATCATCCCAATTGCGCCATTGATGGCCGTATACCGGACCCAAATCGCCGTTCTCATCGGCCCATTCGTCCCAAATTTTAACGCCATTGTTTTGCAAATAGCCGATATTGGTTTCGCCTTTCAAAAACCACAGCAATTCATAAATGATGGATTTAACATGGAGTTTTTTGGTGGTTACTAAAGGAAATCCTTCGCTCAGGTCAAAACGCATTTGATACCCAAAGATACTTTTCGTTCCGGTTCCTGTCCGGTCTCCTTTTTGGACACCCTGTTCCATTACATGTTTTACGAGGTCGTGGTATTGCTTCACTGCAGTTGCTTTTTAAGATTCACGTTTTGAAATTTCATCACGAATGCGTGCCGCTTTTTCGTAATCCTCATCTTGCACAGCATTTTCAAGTTGCTCGTGCAGTTCGGCAAGGCTAAATTTACTCAATCCCGTTCCCGACGCCTCTTTTGATTCCCCCAATGGCTCAGGAGACGATAGCACATCATCACTTTCTGATTCTGAACCGGCGGGGTTGAGGTAGATCCCCGCTTTGTCTAAAATATTTTTATAGGTAAAAATAGGCGCTTGAAAACGTAAGGCCAAGGCAATCGCGTCAGAGGTTCGTGCATCGATGATTTCTTCGATTTTATCGCGTTCACAAATGATGCTGGAGTAAAAAACGCCATCGACCAACTTGTGAATGATAACTTGCTTGACCAAAATATCAAAACGATCGGCAAAACTTTTAAACAAATCATGGGTCAAAGGGCGGGGCGGTTTGATTTCTTTTTCTAAGGCAATAGCAATGGATTGGGCTTCAAAAGCACCAATAACAATGGGCAATTTGCGCTCTCCATCCACTTCATTTAATATTAATGCATAGGCCCCGTTTTGGGTTTGACTATACGAAATTCCCTTTATGGTAAGTTTCACTAAACTCATGTTCCTTCCTCTATTTTTCTGATTCTAAACCGCTTGACTATATGGGTTTAGAGAACGGTTTTGTTCCTTTTGTCCAACACTAACTTTCATTCTTAGTTTATCAAACAGTAAGGTTACAGCTTGCAAAATAACAAAAAGATTCGGTGTTTTTTTAAAAAAAATAACGCCCTTTGTGAAAAAACAAAAGGCGTTGGTATAGTATTAACTGTCGTAAGAAATATTTAGCTATTTTGCGCTTTAAATTCCTTCAATTTCTGGGTTAATCGCGGTACTATTTCAAGTGCATCGCCCACAATTCCATAGTCGGCTACCTTAAAGAAAGGTGCTTCGGGATCGGTATTGATGACCACTTTCACTTTAGAAGCGTTGATTCCCGCAATATGTTGAATGGCTCCAGAAATTCCTAAAGCAATATACAAGTTAGACGCCACCGGTTTTCCCGTTTGCCCAACGTGTTCACTGTGAGGACGCCATCCGATATCAGATACTGGTTTGGAACAAGCGGTTGCTGCCCCTAAAGTTGTGGCTAAATCTTCAAGAATATGCCAATTTTCGGGCCCTTTTAATCCGCGACCCCCTGAAACCACAATGTCAGCGTCGGCAATAGATACCTGACCACTTGCTTTTTCAACAGCGGCCACTTTGGTAGCAAAATCGCCATCGTTTAACTGCGGCGTAAAGGCTTCGGCGGAAACATTCGTTGCATTTTCATATATTCCAAATGAGTTTTTGGAGATGCTCAACACCTTCACAGATGTATTGATTGTTGTATAATTAAAGGCTTTTTGGGAAAAAGCACTGCGTTTCACTTGGAAAGGAGCGGTACTTAAAGGAGCTGATACTACATTGGACGCCATTCCCGCTTCTAAATCTACAGCCACCAATGGTGCCACATACAAGCTATCGGTTGAAGAAGAGAACACTACTACTTGCGCGCCTTCTTGTCGAGCGGCTTGTTGGATCACATCGGCGTAGGCTTTAGCATTGAATGCTTTTAGCGCATCGTTCTGTACTTGAAGTACTTTAGTTACCCCATATTTTCCCAATTCGCTAGCGTCATTAGCGTTAATCGTTACCGCGGTAACCTGAGTTCCTAATGCGTCGGCTACTGCTTTGGCGTAGGAAGCCAATTCCAACGCTACTTTTTTGAATTTGCCGTCAGATGATTCGGCATAGAGTACTACTGACATAGTGATATTTTTTAGGAAGCTTAAATTACTTTCGCTTCGTTGTGTAATAAATTAATGAGTTCGTCAAGATTGTCCGGAGAAACCATTTTTACCGCTGATTTAGGGGCTGGTTTTTCAAATTTAACGGCCTTCGTTTTATCCTCACCGCCTACAGGTTCAACAACAGAAAGCGGTTTTGTTCGCGCCGTCATGATCCCACGCATGTTAGGAATACGCAAGTCTTTTTCTTCTACAATTCCTTTTTGGCCACCTACAACTAGAGGTAAAGCAGTAGTGATTACTTCTTTTCCTCCGTCGATTTCGCGGGCTGCTTTGGCTTGAGTACCTTCCACGGTAAGTTCGGTACAAGCATTGACAAAGTTATAGCCTAATAAGCCAGACATCATTCCAGGAACCATACCTCCATTGTAGTCCAAAGACTCTTTTCCACAAATGATCAAATCATAGCCGCCATTTTTAGCGACTTCCACCAATTGTTGCGCTACAAAAAATCCATCCATCGGTACGGCATTGACCCGAATTGCGTCATCAGCACCAATAGCAAGCGCTTTTCGTAAGGTTGCCTCTGTATCTGGGCCTCCCACATTTACAACCGTCACTTTAGCACCTTGTTGTTCTTGGAACCAAATGGCACGGGTTAATCCAAATTCGTCATTAGGGTTGATCACATATTGAACACCGTTTGTGTCAAACTCCGTGTCCCCGTTGACGAAGTTAATTTTTGAAGTAGTATCAGGCACATGGCTGATGCAAACTAATATTTTCATACCGTATAGAGGGGTTTAAATTTTTCCGATGTAAAAGTAAAAAATATATTTCTAATTTTTGTATGCGCGCATAATATTTTTTCATATTTCAATCGATTTCGCCAAAGATTCTTGAAGATGTTGGGGGAAAAGTTGGTTTTTATAAAAAATTTAACGCAGATTTTCTTTTGGAGTGAAAAATTATTCAAAAAAGACACCCTAATCTTTCGTTGTTTTAGGCTATTTTTTTTCACATATAACGATTTCGTAAAAAAAGCTCACACAAAATAGGAAAGGGCAATATTTAAATCCTACAGATTTGTTATTTTTGCCTTTCCAAAAATGGATTAACGATTTATTCGATATGAGAACGATACAATTTAGAGAAGCGATTGCCGAAGCGATGAGTGAAGAAATGCGTCGCGACGAGTCAGTATATTTGATGGGTGAAGAGGTGGCCGAATACAACGGTGCTTACAAAGCCTCCAAAGGAATGCTCGATGAATTTGGTCCTAAGCGTGTTATCGATACCCCTATTGCCGAATTAGGATTTGCGGGTATTGCGGTGGGTTCTGCGATGAACGGATGCCGTCCGATTGTTGAATTCATGACCTTCAATTTCTCCTTGGTTGGGATTGATCAAATCATTAACAATGCTGCCAAAATGCGTCAAATGTCAGCGGGACAATTCCCAATGCCAATGGTGTTCCGTGGACCGACCGCTTCTGCAGGTCAGTTGGCTGCTACGCACTCGCAAGCTTTTGAGAATTGGTTTGCCAATTGCCCTGGATTAAAAGTAATTGTTCCTTCTAATCCCTACGATGCTAAAGGGCTTTTGAAAGCTGCCATTCGCGATAACGATCCTGTGATTTTCATGGAATCAGAACAAATGTACGGTGACAAAGGAGAAGTGCCAGAGGGCGAATACATCATTCCTATTGGAGTAGCCGACATCAAGCGAGAAGGTTCTGATGTGACGATTGTTTCCTTTGGAAAAATTATCAAGGAAGCGATCATTGCTGCCGACGAGTTAGCCAAAGAAGGTATTTCTTGTGAAATTATCGACTTACGCACCGTTCGTCCCATGGATTATGATGCAATCATTAATTCGGTGAAAAAAACCAACCGATTAGTGGTTTTGGAGGAGGCTTGGCCTTTTGCTAGTGTTGCTTCTGAAATTACCTATATGGTTCAAGAGCGCGCTTTTGATTATCTAGATGCTCCTGTTCAACGAATCACCACCGCTGATGCTCCTGCACCCTATTCGCCCACCTTATTAAAAGAGTGGTTGCCCAATGCCGGTGATGTAGTAAAAGCTGTAAAAAAAGTAATGTATCGATAAGGATATTCTCTTATATTTGAAGCCATTTCGGGAAGTCTCGAGATGGCTTTTTTTTTAATTTTTTATTCATGTTTAAAAAAATTCTTTTCTTGTTGTTATGTGCCGTTTCCAGTTTGTCATCCGCACAGACTAAAGTGAGTGGTACGGTAATCGACAAAAAGAACCAACCCATTCCTTTTGCCAATGTTGTCTTTAAAGGCTCCAACGAAGGGGTAGTCAGTGATGAAAACGGAAAGTTTTATATCGAATCACCTAAAACCTACAGTGTATTGGTAGTGGCTTTCATGGGGTATACAACCCGGGATGTAGAGTTGGAAAAGCCTGTAAATTACAACATGAAAATTGTGCTCACAGAAGAGCAAGTCTTGGACGAAGTCGTCATTTTTACGGGAAAAACCTCCAAGAAAAACAATCCCGCCTTACGTATCCTCCGAAAGATTTGGGAGCGAAAACGAAAGAATGGACTGCGGATGTTTGAGCAGTACGCTTATGACAAATACGAGAAAGTAGAGTTTGACCTGAATACCATCGACAGTAACTTTATGAAGAGTAAAGTCTTCAAAGGACTCGAATTTGTTTTCAAAAAAGTAGATACCTCCAAAATAACAGGAAAAACATACCTGCCTATTTTTATTAACGAATCGGTGTATCAAGTCTATGGCGATAACAAAATGGGTAAGGAGAAACAAATTCTTACTGGAAATAAAAACTCAGGATTAAGCAATGGCGATGGGGTGAATACCTTTATCAAAGATTTGTATAACGATTACAACATATACAACAACCACCTGACCTTTTTTGACAAGAGTTTTACTAGTCCGATTTCTACCACAGGAATTGATGTCTATAATTATGTGTTGCGCGATAGTGCCTATATTGACAATAAATGGTGTTATAACATCGTGTTTTATCCCCGTCGTAAAAACGAACTCACTTTCAAAGGCGATTTTTGGGTCAATGATTCCACATTTGCCATCAAAACCATCAATATGGCGGTTTCCAAAAGTGCCAACATTAACTGGGTCAAGGACATTTATATTGAACAAGAATTTGATGTCGTGAACGATTCGGTCTTTTTACTTACTCGAGATTATATGATGTCTGATTTCTCTTTGTCCAAAAAAGATGAAGCCAAAGGGGTCTATGGAAAACGAACGTCGTTGTACCGTAATCATAAGTTCAACCAACCCAAGCCAGAGAAGTTTTATAAGGAGGAAGTTAATTTTATAGACAATACCGTATACACCCGACCCGAATCGTTTTGGGAGCAAAATCGATTTGAAAAACTCAATAAAGATGAAATTGGGGTGTATAAAATGTTGGACACCCTCAAAACGGTCAAGAAGTTTAAACAAATGTACAATCTGGTCACTATTTTGGCTAGCGGTTATATTCAAAAAGGAAATTTTGATTACGGTCCCATTTTTTCCACCTTCGGATACAATGTGGTGGAAGGGATTCGTCTCCGTGCGGGTGGGCGAACCTATTTTGGTCCTAATGACAAATGGCGTTTACAAGGGTATACGGCCTACGGATTTGATGACAATAAATTCAAATACGGGATCTCGGCCAAATGGATGCTCAATACCAAAAATCGTTTGATTATCTCCGCTGGAAACCGGCGTGATATCGAGCAAATTGGGGCGAGTTTGACTACGACCAACGATGTCTTGGGGCGCAGTTTTGCCTCTTCTGGGGTCTTCATGTCGGGAACCAATGGCAAATTGTCCAATATCAATCTCACAACCACCGCAATCGAAATCGAACCCATTAAAAATTTAGTGTTTGAAACAGGACTTTCGTATCGCACCTTAGAATCGGCTTCGCGGGAGTTTTTTACCATGGATTATTTTACCGACGATGCCCGAACACAAACACGAGGCGACTTGCGTCAAACTGAAGCCCATTTTCAAGTGGAATATACCCCGGGACGAAAAACAGTAGGGTATGGAGTTGAGCGCCTTTCTGTCGACAATCCTTATAGTCGTGTATTTGCGAAGTTTAGCCAAGGGATTAAAGGATTTTTAAACAGTGATTTTGACTATACCAAAGTACAGTTATATTACAAACAACCCATTATCATCGGGCCTTTAGGGCGCACCAACTTAACCCTCGAAATGGGGAAAACGTTTGGGAAAGTGCCACTGGGATTGATGAGTATCGTTCCCGGGAACCAAACCTATTTCATCATTGGAAATACGTTTAGTAACCTTAATTTCTACGAATTTGTTTCCGACCGTTACCTTACCTTACAATGGGATCATAATTTTCAAGGGCGCTTGTTCTCACGTATTCCTATGTTGCGCAAGTTGAATTGGCGAGAAATTATCGGAATTCGAGGGGCTTATGGCGATTTTTCAGAAGAAAACCGACTCTTAAATGCTTCGGGATTGGTATACAAAGCACCCACCACTCCGTATTGGGAATACAGTGTGGGTATTGGCAATATCTTTAAAGTGTTTCGTATTGATGCCTGTTGGCGAGGCAATTACCGCGATGTGCCTGGAACAAGCAATTTTACCATCAAAGGAGAATTTGGATTCTATTTTTAAAAAATATAATTTTAGTAGAGAAACCGAGATCATTTGTCCTGATTTCGGTTTTTTTAATTGCCATTAATGCTGTCAATTTGGTAATAAATTCGCTTGAAAAAAACACATCATTTATTTTTTAGGTTAAATAAATTTCGGATTCATAAATACGTGCAAAGCCCTTTATTTTTGGGAAAAAGTGTTTGGTACAAATACGTTTCAGGCTGTAAATTTGCCCCCTCTAAAAAGCTAAAGAAATGACTGCAGATCATAAAAATACGTTTGATGTTTTAATTGAAATCCCTAAAGGAAGTCGCAACAAATATGAGTACGATTTTGAGTTAAAGAAAATTCGTTACGACCGTATGTTGTTCTCCTCCATGATGTATCCCGCCGATTACGGATTTATTCCTGAAACCCTAGCCTTGGATGGCGATCCGTTGGATGTGTTGGTATTGGTTACTGAGCCCACCTTCCCCATGTGTGTGATGGAAGTAAAACCCATTGGAGTTTTCCACATGGCCGATGATAAAGGACCCGATGAAAAAGTTATTTGTGTGCCGGTTTCTGATCCCGTTTGGAACAAATTGAATGACTTAAGCGATGTCAATCCTCACATGCTTAAAGAAATCGAACATTTTTTTGAAGTCTATAAAGATTTGGAAAACAAAAAAGTGGATGTACATGGATGGGGGAATGTAACCGAAGCCCGGGAAATTATCCAACAATGCGTCGATCGGTTTGTAGCCATTGAAAATCGTCCCGAGGGATTGTTTACTATCAAATAAAAATAGAAACAAGTGAGAGTTGTCATGAAGGCAGCTCTTTTTTTTGATTTTAAAAATGCATTGAATTAATGAGGAATTAACGATTTGCTTACAAGTCTCTTGAAAAATTGAGATTCCAAAAAAAGGATGTACCGCTTTTCTTGAAAATAAATAACAAAAAGGCAAAATTCATAATCACAGAATTTATTTTTCTTTATTTTTGCTCGATTTCAAATTTAAAATTAACTAACTAACCAATTTTATGGAGAAAATGTATATCTATCTGCCCATTGCTATGGCAGTGTTAGGATTGCTGTTCATGGGGATCAAAGCCGCATGGATTAATAAGCAGGATGCGGGTGACGAACGAATGCAAGAAATTGCCAAAAGTATTCAAGAAGGTGCGATGGCCTTCTTAAAAGCGGAATACCGAATTTTGGCCATTTTTGTGGTTATCGCTTCGGGAGCCTTGTTTGCTGTATCTCAAATTTCAGGAGTTTCACATTGGATGATTGTGGTAGCGTTCATTTTTGGAGCTATCTTTTCAGCACTTGCTGGAAACATCGGGATGCGAATCGCTACAAAATCCAACGTACGCACAACACAAGCCGCCAAAACAAGTTTGCCTCAAGCTTTGAAGGTTTCTTTTTCAGGAGGAACCGTAATGGGATTGGGAGTTGCTGGTTTAGCTGTACTTGGATTGAGCATTTTCTTTTTACTTTTCTTAAACCAATTCATGGGCACCGAAGGGAAATCGTTCTACGAAAACATGTCTATGGTTCTAGAAACTCTTGCTGGTTTCTCTCTAGGGGCTGAGTCTATTGCACTCTTTGCCCGTGTTGGTGGGGGTATTTATACCAAAGCGGCCGACGTAGGAGCGGACTTAGTAGGAAAAGTTGAAGCTGGAATTCCAGAAGACGATCCACGTAACCCAGCTACAATTGCTGATAACGTAGGAGATAACGTTGGAGACGTAGCCGGTATGGGAGCCGATTTATTTGGTTCGTATGTAGCTACCGTTTTGGCTTCAATGGTGTTAGGGAACTATATCATTAAAGATATGACAGAGGCCAACGGGACTCAATTTACTGATGCTTTCGGGAATATGGGACCTATCTTGTTGCCTTTAGCGATTGCAGGTATTGGTATTTTAGCCTCTATCATCGGAACATTCTTTGTGAAAATCAAAAATAACGAAGCTAAAGAAGCTGAAGTTCAAGGCGCTTTGAACTTAGGAAACTACATTTCTCTTACTTTAACTGTTGTGGCTTGTTGGTTTTTGATCGGTGAAATGTTGCCCGAAAAAATTAGCATGAATTTCTTTGGCGAAGGCATGAAAGAAGTGGCTCGAATTAATGTCTTTTATGCGACATTAGTAGGTTTAGCAGTGGGATTATTAATCTCTGCAATTACTGAATACTTCACAGCTTTAGGTAAAAAACCCGTTTTGAATATTGTACAAAATTCGTCAACGGGAGCCGCGACCAACATTATTGCGGGTCTAGCCACAGGAATGAAATCCACATTCGGTTCAGTGATTTTATTTGCCGCAGCGATTTGGGGGGCTTATTTCTTAGCCGGTTTCTATGGCGTTGCAATTGCAGCTTCAGCAATGATGGCTACTACAGCCATGCAGTTGGCAATCGATGCTTTCGGACCCATTGCAGACAATGCAGGAGGGGTGGCTGAGATGAGTGAATTACCCAAAGAAGTGCGTCAACGTACCGACGTTTTAGACTCGGTAGGAAATACGACGGCAGCGGTAGGAAAAGGTTTTGCGATTGCTTCTGCGGCATTAACCGCACTAGCGTTGTTTGCAGCTTATGTAACCTTTACAGGTATCAACGGGATTAACATTTTCAAAGCGGATGTTTTAGCAGCCTTATTTATTGGAGGAATGATTCCAGTAGTTTTCTCGGCATTAGCGATGCAATCTGTAGGGAAAGCGGCTATGGATATGGTACAAGAAGTTCGTCGTCAATTCCGTGAAATTCCAGGCATTATGGAAGGAACAGGAAAGCCAGAGTACGGCAAATGTGTGGATATTTCTACCAAAGCAGCGTTACGCGAAATGATGTTGCCAGGGGCTATCACGATTATTACTCCAATCATTTTGGGATTATTGATGGGACCTGAAGCTTTAGGAGGTTATATGGCTGGTGTTTGTGTTTCTGGGGTTCTTTGGGCTATTTTCCAAAACAATGCCGGTGGTGCTTGGGACAATGCTAAAAAGTCTTTTGAAGCAGGAGTGGTGATCAATGGAGAAATGACCTACAAAGGTTCAGATGCGCACAAAGCTGCCGTAACAGGTGATACTGTGGGTGATCCATTCAAAGATACTTCTGGTCCATCAATGAACATTTTGATCAAATTAACGTGTTTGGTTGGTTTGGTTATCGCACCAATTTTAAGTGATGGTCATGCGACAACCGACAAAAAAGCTTGTAATACCAACGAAATGTGTGCCGATAAGTCATCATGTGCCACTGCTTGTAAAGAGCAAAATGCAGCTATGGTTGGTAAATGTGATATGAGCAAATGTGCCACCATGACAAAAGATGAATGTGCTAAAATGTGTGATTCTTTAGGGTGTTCTCCCGAAGAAAAAGAAAAATGTTTATCGCATTACAATAAAGACGGAAAATTTATAGCTTCCAAAGACGCGGCTGGATGTTGCGCAGAGGGAGATAAAAAATAATCCGCACTACAAATCATAAGCCTCACTTCGGTGGGGCTTTTTTTTTATATTTACCTCAAACAAGTAAAGGAATGTATCGTAAGCTCTCTCTTTTTTTTCTAATTTGCTCTACATGGATGTGGGCGCAACAAGAGTATCCCCTGATTCCCCAACCGCAATTTGCCACTTTCCAAGATGGGTTTTTTACCATTGAAGAAACAATCATTCTCACTGCTCCATTAGAAATGGATGCCGAAGCTGAAGTTTTTATCAACGAGGTTCGCGCGCGAAAAAAAGCCCTTTACATTTCAAACAAAGCGGGAGTCGTTGAGAATGCTATTGTGGTTCAACTAGAAACAAGTATCGCACCCGAAGCCTATGTTTTGGAAATTAATCCCAAAGTGGTTTTCTTGAAGGCAAGCGATTACACGGGAGTTCAATATGGTTTTCAAACATTAACCCAATTGCTTCTTGGTGTTCCTAAAAATCAATTGAAGCTGCCTTGTGGGATCATTAAAGATGCTCCTCGTTTCAAATGGCGCGGCATGCACCTCGATGTAAGTCGCCACTTTTTCCCGAAAGAAGCCATTTTTAAATTCATCGATTACCTCGCGGCATACAAGTACAATACCTTTCATTGGCATCTTACCGACGATCAAGGATGGCGCATTGAAATCAACAAATATCCCAAACTCACCGAAGTCGGAGCTTGGCGAAACGGATCGATGGTGGGACATTATAATGAACAAAAATTTGATTCCGAACGGTACGGTGGTTTTTACACCCAAGAGGAAATTCGTGAGGTGGTCAACTATGCACGTATTCGTCATATTGTCGTTGTTCCCGAAATAGAAATGCCAGGTCACGCACGGGCTGCATTGGCTGCTTATCCCCAATTTTCCTGTACAGGCGGGCCGTTTGAAGTGGCCAAAGAATGGGGCGTTTTGGAAGATGTGTTTTGTCCCAAAGAGGAAACCTTCACTTTTTTACAAGAGGTGCTTACCGAAGTTATGGCTTTATTTCCGGGGCAATATATCCACATTGGGGGCGATGAATGTCCCAAAACCCGTTGGAAAGCGTGTCCCCATTGTCAAAAACGCATGAAGGAAAACAACTTGAAAGACGAACATGAATTGCAAAGTTACTTTATCCAACGCATTGAAAAATTTGTCAATAGTAAAGGCAAAAAAATCATCGGTTGGGATGAAATTCTCGAAGGAGGATTGGCGCCCAATGCCGCCGTAATGAGCTGGCGCGGAACTGAAGGCGGAATCGCAGCGGCCCAACAAAAACATCAAGTGGTGATGACGCCCGGCTCACATTGTTATTTTGATCATTATCAAGGCGAACCCAAAAACGAACCCCTAGCGATTGGCGGGTATACGCCTTTAGAAAAAGTATATAGCTACCAACCCATTCCTAGCGAACTCACACCGGAAGAAGCTTCTTATATTCTTGGCGCACAAGCCAATGTTTGGACCGAATATATTCCAACCTTTGAACAGGTCGAATACATGATTTTTCCACGAATGACAGCACTTTCTGAAGTTTTATGGGGTACTGCCAATCCCGATAAGTATGCCCATTATTTTAATCGACTCACTCAGCATTTCAAAGATTGGGAAGCAAAAAAAATCAATTTTAGTAAAGCGGTTTTCGAAATAACTGCCGATGTCATGCCCAATCCAGGGGGTGAAAATAGAGTGTTGTATGTGTTGAAATCCAATCAAAATCCAGCAAACATACATTATACTCTGGATGGAAGTCAGCCCACTGCGCAATCACCCGCTTTTTCTTCAGCTTTAACAATAAATCAATCCCAAACGGTAAAAGCGGCTTATTTTGAAAATGAAACTCAAAAAAGTGCGCTCTCTGTGCAAGCGTTTACCATGCATAAAGCCACCAGTTGTTTGGTCAATCTTCAAAATCAACCCGATAAACGCTATAATATGGGAGGGGCATTTGCTTTAGTTAATGGGGTAAAAGGCGATACGCAAAAATTTGGTCGCGATTGGTTGGGATTCTGGGGTAACGATTTGGTCGCTTTTATTGATTTAGGGAAAAAGCAATCCATTTCGCATCTAAATTTGGGGACACTCGAAAGTCCGTCAAGTTGGATTTATTTCCCGAAAGAAGTCATCTTTGAAGTTTCCACCGATGGAATACGTTTCGAAAAAGTAGCTTCTTTCTCTCCATCCGAAATCCAAAAAGCCAAAGGAACTATCGATTGGAAAGGGAAAAAAGTAAAAGCCCAATTTATTAAGGTAACAGCTGTCAATAACGGCAAAATTAAAGAAGGCATGCCCGGCGCAGGAAACGGATCGTGGCTATTTGTTGATGAACTAATCGTGGAATAATATGGAAAATACACGTCGAAAATTTTTAAAATCAGCGGCCATCGGAACCGTAGGGCTGTCTCTCACTTCTTGGACCTCAAAAGCCGTCGAATTGGGAGATGTTTCTTTACGCACAGGGACAAAACCAATCGTCTTGTCTACCTGGAATTTCGGGCTGCAAGCCAATGAAGCGGCTTGGTCAATTTTATCCAATAATGGCCGTGCTCTCGATGCGGTCGAAGCTGGCGTGCGTATTCCCGAAGGCGATCCCAACGAGCGCAGTGTGGGCTTCGGTGGACGGCCTGATCGCGATGGCAAAGTCACCCTCGACGCTTGTATAATGGATGAATTATCCAATATTGGTTCGGTGGCCTGTCTCGAACATATCAAGCACCCCATTTCTGTGGCACGTGCGGTCATGGAAAAAACACCCCATGTCATGTTGGTCGGACAAGGGGCCTTGGATTTTGCCTTGTCGCAAGGATTCAAAAAAGAAAATTTATTGGTCGAAGCTTCCGAAAAAGAATGGAAAGAATGGCTGAAAACCAGTCAGTACCAACCCAAAGTCAATATCGAAAACCACGATACGATTGGCATGATCGCCTTGGATGCTGCTGGAAATCTGTCGGGCGCCTGTACCACCAGTGGTATGGCTTATAAAATGCATGGTAGAGTAGGCGATTCACCCATTATTGGGGCCGGACTCTATGTAGACAATGAAATCGGGGCCGCTACAGCCACCGGACATGGCGAAGAAGTGATACGAATTGCAGGATGTCATTTGGTGGTCGAACTCATGCGCCAAGGGAAGTCGCCGCAACAAGCTTGTGAAGAAGCCGTGATGCGTATTGTGAAACTGACCCAGAACCGCAAAAAGAATCTAAAAGATATTCAAGTAGGATTCATAGCTTTGGATAAGCAAGGAAATTATGGTTCCTATTGTGTGCAAGGCGGATTCAATTATGCTGTACATGATACAACTGGAAACCGTTTAATTGATGCACAGTTTTATTTGAAATGAGGGTCCAACTAGAAATCGCTTGTTTTAATCCCGAGTCTGCAATTATCGCCGCCCAAGCTGGTGCCGATCGAATTGAATTGTGTGCCGGAATAGATGTTGGGGGAACCACTCCTGATTTTAATACCACACAAAAAGTCTTAACCCAAGTGCCCATTCCTGTCTTTGTAATGGTGCGTCCACGGGGAGGTGATTTTGTCTATACAGATGAAGAATTTCAGGCGATGAAAGCCAGTATTGCCGCATTCAAAAAGCTGCAAGTGCATGGCATGGTTTTCGGAATTTTAAAGGAAGACGATACGCTGGATGAAGAGCGCAACCGTCTATTAGTCGCACTCGCTCATCCTATTCCGTGTACGTTTCACCGGGCTTTTGACCAGGTTTCTGACTGGAAGGAAACTCTAGAAAAGATCATCGATTGTGGGTTTTCTACGATACTAACTTCAGGGACAAAATCCAATGTCATGGAAGGCATACACGAACTTCTAGCGATGCAACAACAAGCGGGTGACCGAATTTCGATTATGCCTGGCGGCGGATTACGGTCTTCCAATGTTCGCCAAATTGTGTACATAACAGGAGTGCATTTTGTACATTCCTCTGCAATTACCGATGGAGGAACATTGGCCAATCCCAACGAAATTATAACCATAAAAAAGGAATCAAATGCATAAAAGACTCTTGTTTTTTCTTCTTTGGTCCATCGGACTCACGGCTCAAGTGCTTGAAAAAGAATTAAGTAATTTGTCATGGACCGTACATCAGTTGGGAAAAAATGAGAAACTAAAAGCCACAGTTCCCGGGACTATTCATACCGATTTACTAGCCAATCAGCGTATTCCGGACCCCTTTTTACAATCCAATGAAAATGAGGTACAGTGGATTGAAAACGAAGATTGGGTCTATGAAACGACATTTACGCTGACCCCAAAAGAGCTTCAAAATGCCCATATCGAACTTATATTTGAAGGCTTGGATACGTTCGCGAGTGTCTTTCTGAATGGGCAATCCCTTCTAGAGGCGAATAATATGTTTCGCACTTGGCGCGTCGACATCAAGCCTTTCGCGAAAGCGCAAAATCAATTGAAAATTCTGTTTAAGTCCGCAGTAGCGCAAACCAATAGGTTAGCCCAAAAGTTACCGTACCCATTGCCCGATGATAACCGTGTTTTTGCCCGTAAAGCGCCCTATCAATTTGGTTGGGACTGGGGGCCTCGCTTAGTAACGTGTGGTATTTGGAAGCCCGTTAAATTGCAGTTTTGGAATGATGTACGTATCCAACATGTATTTCATGAACAAGTAGCCGTTACTCCTGAAAAAGCAGAAATTAAGTTGAAAGTTGCTTTGGAAAGTGCTGTTTCAACCACGCTCGATTTTTTAATCAACAACCAAAAGCACAGTGTCAAGGTAAAAAAGGGAACAACCCTACTCGATTTTCCTTTGACGATTACAAATCCCAAGTTATGGTGGTGTAACGGATTGGGAGCGCCGCATTTGTATACCCTATCCGTAATACTTCAAGAGCAAGGAAAACATATTGAGCAACGGGAACTAAAGATAGGTATTCGAACGCTCGAACTGGTCCAAGAGGCCGATGCCCAAGGCAAGAGTTTTTATTTCAAACTGAATGGAAAACCCGTTTTTATGAAGGGTTCGAATGTCATTCCGCCCGATAGTTTTGTGCCGCGTACGACTCCCGCACAATGGGTAGCCTTGGTGGAGAACGCCCGACTTTCCCATCAAAATATGCTCCGCGTTTGGGGTGGTGGTGTGTATGCCGATGATGCGTTTTATGCCGCTTGTGATGAAAAAGGAATTTTGGTTTGGCAGGATTTTATGTTTGCTTGTGCCATGTATCCCGGCGATGAGGCTTTTTTACAATCGGTTGAACAGGAAGTCGAAGATCAGGTCAAACGTTTGCAAAATCATCCCTCTATTGCTTTATGGTGTGGAAATAATGAAAGCGATGAAGGCTGGCACAATTGGGGTTGGCAAAAAAAATACAAGTATACGGCTCAAGATTCTACCCGCATTTGGAACGACTACGAGCAGTTGTTTCATCTACGAATTCCTCAAACGTTAAAAAAACTATTGCCTCATAATGAAAACCGCTATTGGCCGTCTTCTCCCTCCATCGGTTGGGGTCGAAAAGAAAGTCTAAGCCAAGGCGATTCCCATTATTGGGGCGTGTGGTGGGGAAAAGAACCTTTTGAAAAATATTCGCAAAAAGTAGGGCGATTCATGAGTGAATACGGGTTTCAAGCCATGCCATCCATGCAAACATTACGTTATTTGTCTGATGGCGAACCCTTGTCGTTAACCTCAAAAGCCGTTCGACACCATCAAAAACACCCTACGGGTTACACTACTATTGATGAATACATGCAACGCGACTTTTGGGTGCCTGCCGATGTTGAAAAATACCAGTATGTTTCTCAGTTACTCCAAGCTCGAGGAATGAAAATCGCGATCGAAGCCCATCGATTGGCCAAACCCTATTGTATGGGCAGTCTATATTGGCAATTGAACGATTGTTGGCCGGTAACTTCTTGGAGTTCCTTAGATTATTTGGGCCAATGGAAGGCATCCCATTACCAAATTAAAGAAAGTTTTGCCCCTGTATTTTTGGCGGTAACTCAAAATGAAACGGGCATTTCAATTCATGGGCATACGGATACTTTTGAGGAAAATGTAGGTAAACTAAGGGTACGATTGATGGATTTTTCGGGGGTAGAACTTTGGAGGGCTTCCAAAGAATGTGTGTTGGAAGTTGAAAAAAGCACCACGCTATTGCCGATTTCGTTTACAGCATTCCCTGAATTTGTTAAAGAAAAATCGGTTTTACTGATCGAGTTTACCAGCAATCATAAAAAAACAGTAGCCTACCATTATTTTGTAAAACCAAAAGAATTGCAACTTGATAATCCTACGATCAACGTAAAAATTGTAGGCGAAACATTGCTGGAAGTCAGCTCAAATACCCTCGCAAAAAATGTATTTCTACAAGCAGCGGGCCATTCTTTTGGCGATAATTTTTTTGATGTAATTCCAGGGATTCCAAGAACAATCAAAACCGATCGACCAACCGATACGGTAAAGATAATCTCATTATTTGATACAATGCCCTAAAAAGTTAGCTGAAGTATAGTTTAAAACAATCCATTGATTTCAGCATCAATTCGGTTGATAATTGTTCCCAAATCTTCAGGATTGTTGACAAAATCAATATGATCCACATCAATCACCAGTAATTTACCTTTATCATAGGTATGAATCCACGCTTCATAACGCTCATTGAGGCGACTCAAATAATCAATCGAAATGGTGTTTTCATAATCGCGACCCCGCATGTGAATTTGCTTTACCAAATTGGGAATAGAACTGCGAAGGTAAATCAGTAAATCGGGCGCTTTGACTAAGGCTTCCATCAGTTCAAATAAGGAACTGTAGTTTTCAAAATCACGGTTCGTCATCAATCCCATCGCATGAAGGTTGGGGGCGAAAATATGGGCATCCTCGTAAATCGTACGATCCTGAATAATCTTTTTCCCGCTTTCGCGAATTTGTAAAATTTGACGAAAACGACTATTCAAAAAGTAAATCTGAAGATTAAACGACCAGCGTTCCATTTGATGGTAAAAATCATCCAAATAGGGGTTATCTACAACGTCTTCATAATGGGGTTCCCATTTGTAATGTTTCGCCAAAAACCGTGTTAAAGTGGTTTTACCGGCTCCAATATTTCCTGCGACTGCGATGTGCATTAGGGTACGGTGATTTTATAATTTGTAATTCCTTCTGCGGTAAAAATAGATAAAATTTGGTCGTTACACGAAAAATTTTTGACCGATTTCTCAACAATTTCAAAGCTGGATTTTTTCCCCGTAAGCCTATTCAATAGTGTCCATGTTTCATGGTTGTATAGCAACACGACGTTCTCATTAACAAAGTAATACATGCCTTCGGGGAGTTGTCCGTAATCGCTAATGTGGCCATAAATGGTTATTGATTTCCAATGGTTTTGTGCGTCAACCCAAGTCAAGCTATTGAAGGCACATTGGTAATATTTCCAACTCCCTTGTACAGGGTTTCCAATCGGACTAAATGACCCTGTAGTTAGGTGATACATCCCAATTTGTTGCATCACAGCATCGTACCCCCATAGGCGATTTTGATTGGCCATTCCTACGGCTGTAATCATGATAGGTGTTGGAATATTTGAAAATTCGACGACTTGAATTTCATTTAAAAAATTGTCTAAAACCACCACTGCATTGAAATTTTCGTAAAATAAAATAGGACGTAGCGGTTGTGTGATATCCACGCTTTTTAATTTGCCAAAAGGAAGATTTTGGTATTGCAAAATTCCCGATTCATGGTGTTTAAACAAAACATTGTTTTTACTGTAAAAATAGTTACCCAACCCGTCAAATCCCCAAAAAGCATCGGCCTGAATGGCAAGATGGGAGCGCTTTTCGGGCTGTTGCGTTTCAAGTTGTGCATCACACCAAAAGGGGAGTCCAAGACAGAGTAAGAGGAGCCAGCGTAACTTCATAAAGCTAAGATACTTTAAACCTTTGGATAATTTAAAAGGTCTAAAATGCAATTTAACATAATATTGGTAACTTTTTGACTCAAGCCTCGTCATATTTGTTGACCAAAAAAACAATTTTATCGTATATGAAAACTACAATCTTCCTCGGATTAGCTTTGTGCTTCTCTGCTTTGGCATTGGCCCAAAAGGATTTTCAAGGCATGGCCGTGTATGAATCTAAAACAAGTACTGCCGATTTTAAGTCCCGTTTTGAAGGCAACAAAGACATGACGCCTGAAATGCAAAAAATGATTGAAGAACGCATGAAAAAAATGTTTGAGAAAACGTTTGTGCTTCAATTTGATAAACAAGCCTCCATTTACAAAGAAGAAGAAAAATTGGATGCTCCCGGTCAGAACGGCGGCGGTTTCCGAATGATGAGTTCGTTTATGGGCGGCGGCGGAACTTATTACAAAAATGTAAAAGACCAAATGTATATTGTTGATAAAGAGTTTATGGGCAAGGAGTTTTTGGTAAAAGATACCTTGACGAATTACAAATGGCAAATGACAGGCGAGACCAAGCAAATTGGAGGCTACAACTGTTTTAAAGCGACTTGTGTCATTCCCGCAAGTAAAACCGATTTCCGTAATTTCCGTCCCAAAAAGAAAGAAGAAATGGCTGCTGAACCTAAAAAAGAGGAAGGAACTACTGACGAAAAAGCCGAAGCTACAACGGAGAAAAAACAAACCCGAACCAATTTTATGGAGGATTTTGATCTTCCCAAAGACATCACAATCACCGCATGGTATACGCCTGAAATCCCTATTAATCAAGGGCCTGAAGGGTATTGGGGACTTCCAGGTTTGATTTTGGAAGTCAATGATGGAAAGACGATTATTTTGTGCTCCAAAATTGTATTGAACCCGAAAGACAAAGCCGAAATCAAAGCACCAACCAACGGAAAAGAGGTCAAACAAAAAGAGTACGACGATATTGTACTGAAAAAAATGGAGGAGTTTCGTGAAATGAATGGCGGTCCCGGTGGCGGTCGACGAATGGAAATGCGTTTTTCTCGTTAATCCCTCCATTTTCATGAAAAAAATTAGCTTTTTTTTGGCACTGTTGAGTTCGTTATTCACAGTGGCTCAAAGTATTCGTGTGGAAGGAACGGTGACCGAATCAGGGAAAACACCTTTGGAAATGGCCAACATTATGGCGGTAAATCAAGAGACCAAAGGGGTAGATTCGTATGCCATAACCAATGATAAAGGGAAGTATGCCCTAACCCTCAAAGCCAATGCTACTTACGTTTTGAAGTTGAGTTATATTGGGATGCAAAATAAGGAAATCACCTTGCAAACTAAATCGGAAAACCTCACGCAAAACATCGCTATGGAGCCTGGAGGAATTCAGTTGGATGGCGTTGAAATTATCAAAGAAATGCCCGTTTCGATTAAAGGGGATACCATCATGTACAATGCAGATTCCTTTAAAAATGGAACCGAACGAAAATTGGAAGATGTGTTAAAAAAACTCCCTGGCGTGGAGGTCAATGCCGATGGCGAAGTAGAGGTTGAAGGGAAGAAAGTAACTAAGTTGATGGTTGAAGGGAAAGATTTTTTTGATGGCGATACCAAGTTGGGTGTCAAAAACATTCCCGCCGATGCGATTGATAAGATTCAAGTGCTCCGCAATTATAATGAAAATTCGATTCTCAAAGGCGTTGAAAACAACCAGGATAATATTGCGATGAACATCAAACTCAAAGAAGGGAAAAAGAATTTCTGGTTTGGAGATGTCACCGCAGCGGGTGGTTTTCAACCAGAAGCCAAGTTTGACCGCTACAATGTCAATCCGAAGCTGTTTTATTACAATCCCAAATACAGTATTAACGTAATTACCAACATCAATAATATTGGGGAATTACCGCTTACGATTCAAGATTATTTTAAAATTACTGGGGGT
The DNA here is from genome assembly GCA_947463515.1 of Flavobacteriaceae bacterium. GTDB lineage: Bacteria > Bacteroidota > Bacteroidia > Flavobacteriales > Flavobacteriaceae > Flavobacterium. The sequence goes on along the minus strand of CANHRI010000008.1, from coordinate 2,451 downwards.
TTTCGTAATATGATGTCCAAAGGAGGAAGCAGTTTTAATGTTAGCTCCAACGATTTGGGACTTTCTTTATTGCGAAACAATCGCGCGAAGAATATCGATACGCAATTTGGCGCGGTTAATTTTTCATACAATCCCTCTAAATCCTGGACGTTGAGTGGGTTTGGAATTTATTCCGGCTCCAAAACCGAATTGGAAACGCAAACCGTAACGACCAATTTTGCCAACAACACGATTGCCAATACCATTGACCGAACACGTCAAAATAGCCGTTTCGGGTTGATGAAAGGAAGTGCGAGTTATAAACCGAGTACCACCTTACAGTTGGATTATGACATTCTTGTCAAAAAATCAGACCAATTGGAAAATGGAAATTTGTTCCGAAACATTATTTCAGGAAGTAGTGTTTTTGACGAAACAATTTTGACAAACAAGGATCAACAGCCGATTTCGGTCAATCAAAATTTAGCCCTTTACCATACGCCTTCTGAAAAACATGTGATTGCGTTTGAAGCCCAACATTTGTACCAAAACGAAGATCCATTTTACAATGCCAATTTAGCGTTACAGCCTTTTCTGTTGAATGGATACATTACGCAAAATCGCAACGATTACAACCAATCACGATTGATTAAAACGCACAAAGTGGATGCTAAATTGGATTATTACTACATGGTGACGCCCAAGGCCAATTTGAATCTTACGTTGGGGAATACCTATTCGAAACAACGATTTAACTCGTCGATTTTTCAACTATTGGATAACGGTACACAAAATAACTTGACGGCTCCTGAAAATAATAATGATGTTTCCTATGATTTTAATGATGTGTTTTTAGGCGTTCATTACAAAATTTTATACAAAAAGTTCACCTTCAATCCGGGCGTCAGTGTGCATTACTATCATTTGAATAACGTGCAATTGGGGTCAAGTTTTAAACAAAGTTTTACGCGCGTCTTGCCTGATTTTTATGCGATGTATCAAATCAAAAAATCGGAGACATTGACGTATAATTTTGCAATGACCAATGATTTTGCCGATGTAACACGTTTGGCCCAAGGGTTTATCATTAACAATTATGCTAGTTTGTCGAGTGGAAATCGACGGTTAGAAAATGCGATTGCCCAAACACACTCCCTGCGTTATTTCAAGTACAACATGTTCAATTTTGAAAACATCAATGCATCCGTTTCCTACACCCGACGCATGGATGCAATCAAATCACAAATCGAGTTCGTGGGAGTAAACCAAATTTCTTCGCCCTTCAACAACACCAATTTTGTGGATGAAACACTCAACGGTTTTGGCCAATACGGACGTTCATTTTTGAAATATTACAAAGCTTCATTGTCTACCAATATTAACTGGTCTAAATTCTACAACTTCTTGGGAGGTGAAAGTGCTTTGTCGCGAAGTATCAATCAGAACCATACCGTTCGTTTGTCTACCAATTTCAAGAATGTGCCTAACTTAGAGTTGGGATATACCTATTCGATCAGTGAGTTTGAAAACCCGCGAGGAATTACCAAATTCTTTACCGACAAACCCTTTGCGCGCTTAGAATATTTCTTTTTAGACGGATTTTCATTTGTGTCTGAATATGAGTTTTACCATTATTATAACAGTGACAAAAGCGTTGATAACGAATATGATTTTCTTTCGGCTAGTTTCAGCTATCAGAAAAAAGGAAGTAAATGGGAATACCGTATTTCAGGAACCAACTTGTTAAATACAAAGGCTTTGAACGACAACTCGTTTGACCAGTTCCGAATCACAGACTCCCAGTTTTTTGTGCAACCCCGATACGTTATGTTGACGTTGCGTTATAATTTATAAACAAAAAAACCTGACTTTCGCGAGTCAGGTTTTTTTTATTCTCTAAGTAAAATGACTATAAGTTAAAAGCCGCTTTTACTTTTTCTACGTGATCTAATTTTTCCCAAGTAAACAATTCAACTTCTACGGTTTTCGTTTGTCCATCAGGTGATTTGAAGGATTTGGTTACTACTTCTGGCGTACGTCCCATGTGACCGTAAGCCGCTGTTTCACTATAAATCGGATTACGTAATTTCAAACGTTCCTCGATGTAGTAAGGACGCATGTCAAAAATCGTTTCCACAATTTTGCTGATGTCTCCATCTTTCATGTCGACTTTAGCAGTACCGTAAGTGTTTACGTTAATTGAAGTAGGTTTTGCCACCCCAATCGCGTACGATACTTGTACCAAAACTTCGTTACATAAACCGGCTGCTACCAAGTTTTTCGCAATATGACGGGTGGCATAAGCTGCAGAACGGTCTACTTTACTTGGGTCTTTTCCAGAGAAAGCACCACCACCGTGAGCGCCTTTTCCACCGTAGGTATCCACGATGATTTTACGACCCGTTAATCCGGTATCTCCGTGTGGTCCACCGATTACGAATTTCCCGGTTGGGTTGATGTGGTACGTGATAT